>NZ_JBNNJZ010000018.1:0-41103 GCF_050270335.1 Streptomyces sp. NPDC059900 | reverse complement strand
TCGCGTCCAGCGTGGCCGTCATGTTCTGCTCGAACTCCCGCATCCGTACGTACACGATCTTCTGTTCCTTCTCCGGCATCCGGTCGATCGCCTGCGAGAGGCCCGAGCGTCCTGGACCCATCTGCACCCACTGGGTCAGCTCCGTACAGCCGTCGTCCGCCGCCGCGAGGCTGAACCGCCAGACGGCGCTGGGCCGTTCGGGGTCCTCGACCGCCCAGGCGAAGACACGCGGGGCCTCGCACTGAACGACGTACGACGTGGTCTGCCACGCGCCGAACGACGCGTGCTCGCTGCGGCCGGCGAACCGGGCGCCGAGCGCGGGGCCGGCCGCCCCGTCCAGCCATTCGACGGACCGGAGCTCCGCGCTCAGCTTGGGCATCAGGCCGATGTCGGAGACGAGTTCCCACACGTGTTCCGGTGACGCGGCGATCCGTGTGCGCACCTCGACCGTCGGTTTGTCCGCGTAGCGCGCGCCTGTCCACTCCATCGTGGGTCGCCTCTCTCCGGCAGCATCAGCCGCCTCTGTCACAGCTCGTATGGTGGCTGACCACGAGAGTTGCGTAGATAGACTCACTCGTCAAGGGTGAAAGAACCGACAGCGGGACAAGGGTTCAGCGGGTGAAGCGCTCCCTGATGTCCGGCCGTTCGGCAAGACGCGCGGGGTAGCCGGGGCCGATGCGCGGGTGGGTGTCCGCGGCCGACATCGGCTCCTTGCAGTGACCGCAGACCACCTCGGGCTCGCTCTCGTGCCCGCAGCGGTCGTGCTCGAAGACGACCGGCGCCCCTTCGTCGCCGCTCAGCCAGCGGTTTCCCCAGCTGTTCATCACGGCGAGCACGCCGAAGAAGTCACGGCCCTTCTCGGTGAGCACGTAGTCGTAGCGCACGGGCTCGCTCTGATAGGCGCGCTTCTCCATCAGGCCCTCGTCGACCAGGCGGCGAAGCCGGTCGGTCAGGGTGTTGCGCGCGATGCCCAGCTGCTGCTGGAAGACGTCGAACCGCTTGATCCCGTAGAACGCCTCGCGCAGCACGAGCGGCGTCCACCAGTCGCCCAGCAGATCCATGGTGCGGGCGATGGAGCAGGGCCAGTCGGCAAAGGAGGTCCGCCTCATGCCGCAAGGATACGAGAAGGAACCATGGATCCCGGTGGGTCTCGGTACCGGACTCAGCAGACCGCGGCGGGTGCGGACGCCCTCACGTGACGTTCGACGCAAACGCGCCGCCCCCGTTGTGGAGCGGCCCGGCGGCCTGATCAGGTGGCGGAAGCCGCACACCGCCCCAGCCGCCCACCGCCCCAGCCGTACAAGCCCGCACAAGCCGGAGGCCCCGTTGCTCTTCTCATCCGTGGACGATGTCGCCGCGCGGCTCGCCGAGACGGGCTATCTGGCCTCGACGGCAGTCGCCACCACCGTCTTCCTGGCCGACCGCCTGGGCAAGCCGCTGCTCGTGGAGGGTCCGGCGGGGGTCGGCAAGACCGAACTCGCCAAGGCGGTCGCCGAGGTGGCAAACGCGCGCCTGGTCCGCCTCCAGTGCTACGAGGGCGTGGACGAGTCCCGCGCGCTCTACGAGTGGAACCACGCCAAACAGCTCCTGCGCATCACCGCGGGCCGCGACGAGTCCTGGGACGAGACGCGCACGGACATCTTCAGCGAGGAGTTCCTGCTCCCGCGCCCGCTGCTCACCGCGATCCGCGGCAGCGACCGCAAGGTGCTCCTGATCGACGAGACCGACAAGGCGGACGTCGAGGTGGAGGGTCTTCTCCTGGAGGTCCTGAGCGACTTCCAGGTCACCGTCCCCGAGCTGGGCACCATCACGGCGGAGAACCGCCCCTTCACCGTCCTCACCTCGAACGCGAGCCGCGAGCTCTCCGAGGCGCTGCGCCGCCGCTGTCTCTTCCTCCACATCGGCTTCCCCGACGAGGAGTTGGAGCGCCGCATCGTGCGCCTGAAGGTGCCCGGACTCGACGAGGCGCTCGCGCGGTCCGTCGTGCGCGTGGTCGGTGCGCTGCGCGCGATGGACCTGCGCAAGGTGCCGTCGGTCGCGGAGACCATCGACTGGGCCCGCACGCTCCTCGCGCTGGGCGCCGACTCGCTCGACGAGGACGTCGTACGCGACAGTCTCGGCGTCGTGCTCAAGCACCAGGACGACGTGCTGAAGGCGGCGGCCAAACTGGACCTGGACGCCGTATGAACCCTTCGGCCACCGGGGTCCCGGAGCGGCTCACCGCGCTCGTGCAGGCGCTGCGCTCGCACGGCATCCGGATCGGTACGGGCGAGACGGTGGACGCCGGGCAGGCGCTCGATGCCCTGGGCCTCGACGACCGGGAGCGGATACGGGAGGGCCTGGCCGCCGCGCTGCTGCACGGCGAGGGGCAGCGGCCGGTGTTCGACCCGGTCTTCGACCTGTACTTTCCGCGCGGGGTCGGCGCTCCGGACCTGCTCGACGACTCCGGCTCGGAGCGGGAGTTCGACAGGGACGACCTGCGTGACCGTCTTGCCGCCGCGCTCGCCGCCGACGACCAGGCGCTGCTCGCCCGGCTGGCGGCCGAGGCGGTCGACGGCATGGGCGGGTACGGAACGCGGCCCGGGTCCGGCGGCAGCGGCGGTTCGGACGGCTGGTCGTCGCACCAGACCCTGTCGCGGCTCCGCCCGGAGACGCTGCTTGCCCGCATCCTGGCCGGTATCCGCGAGGGAACGGCCGAAGGCGAATTCACCGACCGGCTAACCGCCGACGAGATCCGCCGCCGCATCGAGAACTTCCGCGGCCAGGTGGGCGCCGAAGCGCGCCGCCGGGTCGCCGAGCGGCGCGGCGCGGACGTGATCGCGCGGCGTGCCATCGCTCCGACCGCCGACCGGGCCGACTTCCTCCTCGCGGGCCGCGCGCAGCTCGACGAACTGCGCCGCACCGTCCAGCCGCTGGCCCGCAAGCTTGCGACGCGCCTGGCCGCGCGCCGCCGCCGGGCGGCCCGCGGCCACATCGACCTGCGCAGAACGCTGCGTGGCTCCCTCTCGACGGGCGGTGTGCCGATGCGCCCGGTCCTGCGCCGGCGCCGTCCCGCGCGCCCCGAACTGGTCCTCCTGTGCGACGTGTCCGGCTCTGTGGCGGGCTTCGCCAACTTCACGATGCTGCTCGTCCAGGCGCTGCACGACCAGTTCAGCAAGGTGCGGGTGTTCGCCTTCGTCAACCGCGTCGACGAGGTGACCGGTCTGATCGCGCGGGGCACGGCCGACCCCGAGGGCCTGGGCAGCCGCATCATCTCGGGAGCGGCGGTCACCGGCTACCACGGCAGCAGCGACTACGGCACCTCCCTGGGCGAGTTCGCCGAGCGGTACGCCGCGGCGGTCACGTCGCGCTCCACGGTCTTCGTGCTCGGAGACGCCCGCACGAACATGAGCGACCCGAACGTCCCCGCGCTGCGCGCGATCGCCTCCCGCGCCCGCAAGCTGTACTGGCTCAACCCGGAGGGCCGCGCCCAGTGGCAGACGGGCGACTCGGCGGCCGGTACCTACGCGGAGTTCGTGGAGATGTACGAGTGCCGCAACGCCCGGCAGCTCAGCGCGCTGATCGGACGGCTGCTGCCGGTCTGAGGCCCGGCGGACGGCCGACCGTAAGCTGTCCGGGCGGGGGCCGGCGGCAGTGGCGAGGAGGACGTGTGGCAGGCGACGGGCTCAAGGAGGAGATCCGGGCTCGGATCGGTGAGGTGCGAGGCGAGCTCGTCGGGCTCAGCCGGCGGATCCACGCCCATCCGGAGATCGCCTTCGAGGAGCGGCAGGCCGCCGGGTGGTGCGCGGACGTGCTGCGCGGTCACGGCTTCGCGGTCACCGCCGGGGCATACGGGCTGGACACCGCCTTCGCGGCGACCCTGGGGTCGGGTCCCGTGACCGTCGCGTTGACTTGTGAGTACGACGCGCTGCCCGGCATGGGGCATGCCTGCGGGCACAATCTGATCGCGGCGGCGGGCGTGGGGGCCGCGCTCGGACTCGCGCCGTTCGTGGACCAACTGGGGCTCACCGTGCGCGTCTTGGGCACTCCGGCCGAGGAGAGCGGCGCGGGGAAGGCGCTGCTGCTCGATGCCGGGGCCTTCGAGGGGGTCGACGCGGCGATGATGGTGCATCCGTGTCCGTTCGAGGTGGCCGACTTCCACTCGTACGCGATGGGGGCGCTCTCGGTGACGTACACGGGCAAGTCCGCGCACGCCGCGCTCAACCCGCAGGACGGGCGGAACGCGGCCGACGCGCTGACGGTGGCGCAGGTCGCTCTCGGGCTGCTCAGGCAGCAGTTGCCCGGCGAGTGGAAGGTGCACGGGATCACCACGGAGGCCGGGACGGCGCTGAACGCGATCCCGGAGCGGGCGAGCGCCGCGTACGCGCTGCGGACTCCGTCGGTGGAGGAACTGCGGGAGCTGCGGGAGCGGGTGGCCGACTGCTTCCGGGCGGGGGCGCTCGCGGCCGGGTGCGCGGTGGAGCTGGAGCAGCCCGCGCCCGACTATCTCGACTTCCGCTCCGATGCCGGTCTCCTCGCGCTGTGGGAGGCGAACGCGCGCGCCGTGGGACGCCCCGAACCGCAGCGGCGCGGGCCCTTCGCCTCCACGGACATGGGCAACGTCTCGCACGTCGTGCCCTCCATCCACCCCGTGCTCGACATCAGCGGGGGCGGCTGCGGCCCGCACCAGCCGGAGTTCGCCGCCGCGGCGGCCACCCCGGCCGCCGAGCAGACCATGGTCGACGGGGCGGTGGGGCTCGCGTGGACGGCTGCGGACTTCGCGGTCAGCCGGACTGCTTGACCGTCTTCGCCGGAGCGTGCACGGTCGTCGCCTTTGCCGACGGTACGACCACCGGGGAGCCGTCGCCCGGCGCCCGCAGGATGTCCGCGTCGATCCCGTACAGCTCCTTGACGAGATCGGCGGTCACCACTTCGCGGGCCGGGCCGTTGGCGACGACTTTGCCCGCGTTCATGGCGATGACGGTGTCGGCGTAACGGGCGGCGCTCGCCAGGTCGTGCAGGACCATGACGACGGTGCGGCCCGCGGCGGCCACCTCCCGTACCAGGGAGAGGACTTCGACGGCGTGCCCGAGGTCCAGGGCGCTGGTCGGCTCGTCGAGGAGCACGATCGGCGTCTGCTGCGCGAGGACCATCGCGAGCCAGCAGCGCTGGCGCTGACCGCCGGAGAGGTGGTCGAGGCGGCGCGTGGCGAGGTCCGTGGTGCCGGTGGCTTCGAGGGCCTCGCGTACGGCGGCCTCGTCCTCGCGGGACCACTGGCGGAACAGGCCCTGGTGGGGGTGGCGGCCGTAGCGGACGAGTCCGGCGACGGTGACAGCCTCGGGGGCCTGCGGGGACTGGGCGAGCAGCGCGATGCGGTGGGCGGCTCGGCGCTGGGTGAGCTGCCACACGTCCTCGTCCCCGGCCCGCACCGTGCCCGAACTCGGCTTGTGCAGGCGGGATATGGAGCGCAGGAGCGTCGACTTGCCGCAGCCGTTGGGGCCGACGATGGCGGCGACCTGCCCGCTGGGGATGGTCAGGTCGACGCCGTCCACGGCGGCGGTGTGGCCGGGGTATCCGGAGGTGAGCGCCTCGACGGTCAGTTGCACGGGGGTCAGGCCTTTCCGGTCTGCTGCTCGGAATTCTTGCCGAAGAGGACCCAGAGGAGGAAGGGTCCGCCGAGGACGCTGGTGATGACGCCGACCGGGATCTCCACGGGGGCGACGACGCGGCCCAGTGCGTCGGCGGCGCCCACGAGGGCCGCGCCGACCAGGGCCGAGCCGATGACCGGGACCCGGGTCGGGCCGCTGAGCCGGCCTGCCACGACGGGCGCGGCGAGCGCGACGAAGGCGATGGGGCCGCCGATGCCGACGGCGACGCCGGACAGGGCCACGGCGAGCGCGAGGGTCACGGCGCGCACGCGGCGGACGTTGACGCCGAGTGTGGCCGCCATGTCGTCGTCGAAGCGCAGGAGTTGCAGGCGGCTGCCCGCGACGAGGGCGAGCGGGACGAGGACGAGCAGGAGGAAGGACAGGGGCGTGCCCACGCTCCAGTCGCGGCCGCTGAGCGAGCCGACGGTCCAGAGGAAGACGCCACCCGCGGTGTTGTCGTTCTCGCGGGACATGACGAGGTCGGTGACGGCGCCGATGACGGTGGAGACGCCGATGCCGACCACGAGGATGCGGTATCCCCCGCTGCCGGCGCCGCCCGCGCAGGCGACGACGACCATGGCCGCGGCAGCGGCGCCGAGCGGCCCGAGCCACCAGTCGCCGATCATGCCGGTGGACGAGCCGACGACGGAGGCGACGACGGCCGCGGTGGCGCCTTCGTTGACGCCGATGATGTCGGGGGTGGCGAGGCGGTTGCCCGCGAGCGTCTGGGTCAGGCATCCGGCGATGCCGAGCGCGGCGCCGACCATGAGCCCGACGGCGATCCGCGGGAGGCGGAAGTCCTGCACCAGCATGACGGTGGCGGAATCGCCCGTTCCGAGCAGTCCGGAGAGGCTGTCGGAGAAGCTCATTCCGGTGGAGCTCGCGAAGGTGGCGAGCGCGACGACCACCCCGATGAGGAGCGTGAGTCCGACGGCGGCGAGGGCGCTGCGGTAGGGGAAGAGCCAGGAGAAGGTCCCGGCGCGGACGGCCTTGGAATCGGGCGGGGTGATGTCGGCCGGCACTGCTTTCGGGGCTTCCGGGGCCCCCGACTCGGATGTCTCTGGAGCGCTCACGAGGCGACTCCCGCCGTGGACATCCGCTGCGAGCGTGCGATCCAGATGAGCAACGGGCCGCCGATGAAGGCGAGAAGCACGCTCACCGGGGTCTCCCAGGGGCGGATCACGATCCTGGCGAGCAGGTCGGCGGCGATCATCACGTTCGCGGCGACCAGCGCGGAGAGGACCAGCTGGCCCGCCATCCGGGGTCCTGTCACGGCGCGGGCGGCGTACGGGGCGAGCAGGCCGAGGAAGGCGATGGGTCCCGCGAGGGCGACCGCCGAGCCCGCGAGGAGCGTCACGGCCCCCGCGACGATCAGGCGGATGCGCCCCGGGTGGTGGCCCAGGGAGCGTGCGCTGTCGTCGCCGAGCGCGAGCGCGGCCAGCGGACGTACGCAGCAGAAGGCGATCAGGAGACCGGCCGCGATCAGCGGGATCAGGGGGTAGGTCTCCGACGTCTTGATGCCGGCCAGTGAACCGATGGTCCAGTAGCGGTAGGTGTCGAAGGTGGCCTGCTCGCCCAGCAGGACGTACGAGGTCATGCCGTGGAAGGTGGCGCCGAGCGCCGACCCGGCGAGCACGAGCCGCAGCGGCGAGCCCGCGGCCCGCCCGGAAGCGGCGAGCAGCAGCACCACCGCGCTCGCGGCCATGCCGCCGACCAGGGCCCACACCAACACGCCGTAGGCCGAGGTCACTTCGAAGTAGGTGAGGCCGATCACCACGCCGAGCGCGGCCCCGGAGTTGACCCCGAGGAGTCCCGTCTCGGCGAGCGGGTTGCGCGTGACGGCCTGGAGGAGGCAGCCCGCCGCGCCGAGGGCGACGCCGACCAGGACGCCGGCGAGCGTACGCGGGAGGCGTACGTCCATGACGGCCAGCCGGATCTGGGCGTCGGCCCGGGCGGAGGGATCTCCGGTGAGGAAGTCCCAGGCGCGGCCCATCGGCGTCGACCCGGATCCGACCAGGAGCGAAAGCAGGCCGAGCAGCAGAAGCAGGACGACGAGGCCGGCCGCCGCCCACAGCGTGGGGCGATGCATCTTCGCCAAGTCCGGTATCGGAGGTCTGGATCCGGACGTTGGGACCGGCCCCCCTTGCGCAACCAACATGAAGTTAGCCTAACCTAACCTTGACCTGGAGCCCCGAGTCGGGGTGCGGGCGAACTCCCTGTTCCCTCAGGGGGATTTCGTCATGCCCCGACACGGCCAGGGATAACCCTTATGTCCGGTCTGACCCCCGGACTTCAGAAGCATGGAGATCACGGACATGTCCTCGAACCACACCCCGCGTACCCGGTTGACCGCGGTTGCGGCCCTTGCTCTGGCCTCCGCGCTCGCCCTCTCCGCCTGCGGTTCCGACTCGTCCGACGACTCTTCCTCGGGGGACAAGGCCAAAAACGCCGGCAAGAGCGTCACCGTGACCGACGCCTCCGGTGCGGAGGTAAAGGTTCCGGCCAATCCGCAGAAGGTCGTCGCGCTGAGCGAGATGGACCTGGACTCCGCCCTCGCCCTGAAGGTCAAGCCCGTCGGCCTTTCGGCGGGCAGAGGCCAGAAGGGCGCCCCCGAGTACCTGGCCGACCAGGCCAAGGACATCCCGGTGGTGGGCGCGGTCACCGGGCCCGACGTCGAGAAGGTCCTCCAGGCCAAGCCGGACGTCATCCTCGCCGGCCAGCTCGCCGACCAGCAGGTCCTCAAGCAGCTCAAGGCGATAGCCCCGACCGTCGTCACGATCGACAGGACCAAGGACTGGAAGAAGTCCCTGGAGCTCACCGGCAAGGTGCTCGGCAAGTCCGACGAGGCGAGCACCTTCCTCGACGACTACGACACCAAGGCCGCCGACGTGCAGAAGAACCTCGGTGACAACGCCGGCGCGAGCGTCTCCGTGGCGCGCTACTCCGCCAAGGGCACCGCCGTGATGCAGCAGGGCGTCTTCATCTCCGACGTCCTGAAGGACCTCGGCTTCAAGCGGCCCGGCATCCAGAACAAGAAGGGCGAGGGCCACTCGACGCCGCTCAGCGACGAGGACCTGAAGCAGATCGACGCCGACTGGCTGTTCATCGGCACGCTCGGCTCCGCGGGCCCGGACGCCAAGCTCTTCGAGGAGCTCAAGGGCAAGGCCGCCTACAAGCAGCTCGACGCCGTCAAGAAGGACCACACCACCGAGATCGACGGCTCGAAGTGGACCAGCCTGGGCGGCGCGCAGGCCGCCGTCTCCGTCCTCGACGACGTCGAGAAGGCGATGGGCAAGTGACTTCCGGCATAGCCGACTCCGGCGCGGCCGGCCCGGAGCTCGCGGGCCGGGTGGCCCTGGTCACCGGCGCGGGCCGGGGCATCGGACAGGCAGTGGCCCGCGCGCTCGCCGAGCGCGGCGCGCGGGTCGTGGCCGCCGACCGGTCGCCCGACGTCAAGAAGCAGGACGCCGGGCAGCAGGACACCGAGCAGCGGACCGACGGGCAGCGGGCCGGCGGCGGCCTCATCACCGGCCTCGTCCTCGACGTCACCGACGCGGCAGCCGTGGACGCGGCGTTCGAGGAAATCGAGCGCACCGCGGGGCCGTTGGACATCCTCGTCAATGTGGCGGGCATCCTCAGGCCCGCCCCGGTCGTCGAACTCACCGACACCGACTGGGCGGAGACGTTCGCCGTCAACACGAACGGCGTCTTCCACACCTCGCGCGCCGCGGCCCGCCGCATGACCGCGCGGGGCAAAGGGTCCATCGTCACGGTCGGCTCGAACGCCGCGGGCGTGCCCCGTACCCAGATGGCCGCGTACGCCGCGTCCAAAGCCGCGGCCACGATGTTCACCAAATGTCTCGGCCTCGAGGTGGCCCGCGACGGCGTGCGCTGCAACGTCGTGTCGCCCGGCTCCACCCATACCGACATGCAGCGGCAGCTGTGGACGGACGATCACGAGCAGGCCGCGGCCCGCGTCATCGAGGGCGACAGCGCCTCCTACCGGGTCGGCATCCCGCTCGGCCGGATCGCCGACCCCTCCGACATCGCCGAAGCGGTCGCCTTCCTGGTCTCCGACCGGGCCCGGCACATCACCATGCACGACCTGTACGTGGACGGCGGCGCCACCCTGCGCGCCTGAAGACCGCGCCGCCCTCCCCTACTTGACGAGGAGTCATCCGTGACACCCCCCAATGACGTGGTCGCACTCGACGCCCCCACCACCCCCGGGGCCGTCGGCGCGGCGACCGCGCTGCTCGACGCCTACCGACCCGGCGACACCCGGTTCTTCGCGTCGCCCACCCGCACCCTCCTCGCCCACGGCACGGCAGCCGAAGTACCGCACGACGAGCGGCCGTTGGCGGAGCGGGTCGCCGCGACCCTCGACGCCCAGCTGCGCGCGGGCAACCAGGCCCCGGTCGTGGTCGGCTCCATCCCCTTCGACCCCGCCGAGCCCGCGGTGCTCGCCGTGCCCGAAGCGGCACGCTGGGCGCCCGCCCTGCGCACCGACCCGCTCGTCGCGCTGCCCACGCCGCCGCCGGCCACGGCGGGCGGCTGGCAGGTGCGCGAGGTTCCGTCGGGCGACCAGTACGCCGCTTCGGTCGGGGCCGCCGTGGCCCGCATGAAGATCGGCGAGTTCGACAAGGTCGTCCTGGCCCGCACCCTTGAGCTGTCCGCGGACGGCCCGCTCGACCTGCCCGCCATGCTCCAGCGCCTGGCCCGCCGCGACCCGCGCGGCTACTCCTTCGCCGTACCCACGGGCGCGGGCCGCACCCTCCTGGGCGCAAGCCCGGAGCTGCTCGTCTCCCGGCACGGCAACCGGCTCACGGCCAACCCGCTCGCCGGTTCCACGCCCCGCTCGGCCGACCTCGCCGAGGACGTGCGCCGGGCCGCCGCGCTGCTCGAATCGGCGAAGGACCTGCACGAGCACGCCGTCGTGGTGGACGCCGTGCACAAGGCCCTGGCCCCGTTCTGCGGCGACCTCGACGTGCCGGAGCGGCCCACCCTGGTCCGCACCGCCACCATGTGGCACCTGTCGACGACGGTCACCGGCGAGCTCGCAGACCCGGCCACCTCCGCCCTGGACCTGGCCACCGCCCTGCACCCGACTCCGGCCGTCTGCGGTACCCCTACCGGGCACGCCCGTGCCGTCATCGGCGAGCTCGAGCCGTTCGGCCGCGGTCACTACACCGGCATGGTCGGCTGGAGCGACGCACGCGGCGACGGCGAGTGGGTCGTCACGATCCGCTGCGCCGAGGCCGAGCAGACGGAGGACGGCAGCGGACGTCTGCGGCTCTTCGCGGGCGCGGGAGTCGTCGCGGACTCCTCGCCGGAGGCCGAACGCGCCGAGACGGGCGCCAAGTTCCGCACGTTCCTGGACGCGGTGGGGGTCGACCGATGACGACGGCAGACAGCCGCAGAGACGCACCGCGCATCCCCGAGGTCTTCGCCGAGCGGTACCGGGCAGCCGGGTACTGGCGCGGCGAGACGTTCGGCGGCATGCTCCGCGAGCGCGCCGACGCACACCCGGCCCGGGTGGCGGTCACGGACGGCGAGCGGAACTGGACGTACGGCGAACTCGACGTACGCGCGGACCAGTTGGCCGCCGGGTTCGCGGCACGCGGCATCACCAAGGGTGACCGGGTCGTCGTCCAGCTGCCGAACGTCGCCGAGTTCTTCGAGGTGATCTTCGCGCTCTTCCGGATCGGCGCGCTGCCGGTCTTCGCGCTGCCCGCGCACCGCGAGACGGAGATCCACTACTTCTGCGAGTTCACCGAGGCCGTCGCCTACGTCATCCCGGACAAGGCCGGCGGCTTCGACCACCGCGACCTCGCCTCGAAGATCCTCGCCGAAGTGCCCACCCTGCGCGAGGTGTTCGTGGTCGGCGATCCCGGCGAGCACACGGCCCTGGCCGACGTACCGTGCGAGCCGGCGCCGCTCGACGGACCCGAGCCGTCCGACCTGGCGTTCCTCCAGCTGTCCGGCGGCAGCACGGGCGTGCCCAAGCTGATCCCGCGCACCCACGACGACTACATGTACTCGCTGTGGGGCTCGAACGAGATCTGCGGCGTGACGGAGGACTCCGTCTTCCTCGTGGCGCTGCCCGCGGCCCACAACTTCCCGCTCTCGTCGCCCGGTTCGCTCGGACTGCTCTACGCGGGCGGCCGTGTCGTGATGTGCCCGCAGCCCGACCCGGACACCGCGTTCCCCCTCATCGAGCGGGAACGCGTGACGATCACCGGTCTCGTCCCGCCGCTCGCCCTGGTGTGGACCGACGCCGGGCGCACCACGCCGTACGACATCTCCAGCCTGGAGGTGCTTCTGGTGGGCGGCGCGAAGTTCAGCGAGTCGGCGGCCCGGCGGGTCGCCCCGGCCCTGGGCTGCACCCTCCAGCAGGTCTTCGGGATGGCCGAGGGCCTGGTCAACTACACGCGGCTCGACGACCCGGCGGAGACCATCGTCACCACGCAGGGCCGCCCCATATCGCCGGACGACGAGGTCCGCATCGTCGACGACCTCGACGAGGACGTCCCGGAAGGCCAGGCGGGCCATCTGCTGACCCGCGGCCCGTACACCATCCGCGGTTACTGGCGTGCCCCCGAGCACAACGCCCGTTCGTTCACCGCCGACGGCTTCTACCGCACCGGCGACATCGTCAGCCGCACGCCGACCGGGCATCTGGTCGTCGAGGGCCGGGCGAAGGACCAGATCAACCGCGGCGGCGAGAAGATCGCGCCGGAGGAGGTCGAGAACATCATTCTCGCCCACCCGCACGTCCACGACGTGTCGGTCGTCGCCGTCCCCGACGAGTATCTCGGCGAGCGGACCCTCGCCTACGTCATCCTGCGCGCGGACGCCGAGCCGCTGAAGCCCGTGGTGATCAAGAAATTCGTACGGGAGCGGGGGCTCGCCGCCTACAAGGTCCCCGACCGCGTCGAGTTCGTGGCCGCTTTCCCGCAGACCGGCATCGGCAAGATCAGCAAGAAGGACCAGCGGACGACCGCCGCCGCTCCGGGGGCCTGACCTCCGCGCGGCCGACCACCGCGCGGCCGACCACCGCGCGAGGGCCCCTGCCCGGCAGCATCCCCGGTCCACCCCTGCATTCCTGAATTCCCGAAAGGCCCCCACACCATGGCGCTTCCCGCCGTCACGCCGTACCCGATGCCCTCGTCCGACGAGCTGCCCGACAACCGGGTCGCGTGGACCATCGACCCGCAGCGGGCGGTGCTGCTCGTGCACGACCTGCAGAACCACTTCCTGACCGCCTACACCCCCGACACCTCGCCGACCACCGAACTGCTGGCGAATGTGGCCGAGTTGGCGAAGTCGGCGCGGGCGGCCGGCATCCCGGTCCTGTACTCCGCGCAGCCGGGCGGCCAGTCGCCGGCCGAGCGTGGTCTCCAGCAGGACTTCTGGGGACCCGGTCTGCCCGACGACGAGCACGCGAAGGCGATCGCGGGCCCGGTCGCGCCGGAGCCCGGCGACACCGTGCTCACGAAGTGGAAGTACAGCGCGTACGTCCGTACCGACCTCGAGGAGCGCATGCGCGAGGCGGGCCGGGACCAGATCGTCATCGTCGGCGTGTACGCGCACATCGGCGTCCTGATGACGGCCTGCGACGCGTGGATGCGGGACGTGCAGGCGTTCGTCGTCGCGGACGCCGTGGCCGACTTCTCGCGCGAGGACCACGACATGGCGCTGCGCTACGCGGCAGGCCGGTGCGCGGTCGTCACCACCACCGACACGGTTCTGAAGGGGATCTGACATGGCGCTCAGCGTGGAACTGATACGGGCCGACGTCGCCGATGTCCTGGGCGAGGAGCCCGCCGACATCCCTCTCGACGAGAACCTCGTCGACTACGGGCTCGACTCGGTGCGCATCATGTCGCTCATCGAGCGCTGGCGCCGTGAGCACGACATCACCGCGACGTTCGTGGACCTGGCCGAGCAGCCCGCCGTCGAGGCCTGGGCGAAGATCCTTGGAGCCTCGGCATGAGGCTCACCGCTGCCCAGTCGGGCATGTGGTTCGCGCAGGCGCTCGACCCCGGAAGCCCGGCCCAGAACACGGCCGAGTGCCTGGAGATCCACGGTCCCGTCGACCCGTCGCTGTTCGCGCGGACGCTGCGCCAGGTGGTCTCCGAGGCCGATGCGCTGCGCGTACGGATCATCGAAGGGACGGACGGGCCACAGCAGTTGGAGGTCGTCGAGCCGACGCTTCCGCTGAAGGTGCGCGACCTGCGTGCCGCGTCCGATCCGGACGCCGAGGCGCAGGCGTGGATGCGCGAGGACCTGGCCACGCCGTTCGACCTGGCGGCGGGGCCGCTGTTCGCGCACGCCCTGTTCCGCGTCGGCGACGAACGCTGGCTGTGGTACCAGCGGGTGCACCACATCGTGATGGACGGCTTCGGTTACTCGCTGCTCGCCCGCCGCACCGCCGAGGTCTACACCGCGCTCGCCGCGGGCGGGGAACCGGGCGAGAGTCCCTTCGGCCGGCTTGAGGACCTGGTCGCCGAGGACACCGCCTACCGAGCCTCGGAGACGTTCGAGACGGACCGCCGTCACTGGGACGGCGCCTTCGCCGACCGCCCCGACGCCCCCAACCTGGCCGGGCGCACCGCGCTGCCGTCGCGCACCTTCCACCGCCGCAGCGCGCACCTCTCCCCCGGGGCGACGGCCCGGCTGCGCGAGGCGGCGTCCTCGATGCGGGCGACCTGGCCGGAGGTGCTCGTCGCCGCGCAGGCGCTGTACGTCTCGCGGGCCACCGGCTCCGCCGAGGTGGTGCTGGGTCTGCCGATGATGGGCCGGATGGGTTCGGTGGCGCTGCGCGTGCCCGGCATGGTGATGAACGTGCTGCCGCTGCGGCTCACCGTGACCCCGCAGGCGACGTTCGCCGAGCTGACCCGGCAGGTGGTGCTCGGCATCCGCGCCGCCCGCCGCCACCAGCGCTACCGCTACGAGGACATCCGCCGCGACCTGGGCCTCCTGGGCGAGGGCCGGTCCCTGGTGGGGCCGCTGGTCAACGTCATGCCGTTCGACTACGGCCTGACGTTCGCGGGCGCCCGCACACAGGCACGCAACCTGTCGGCGGGCCCGGTCGAGGACCTCACGGTCAACGTCTACGACCGTGCCGACGGCAGCGGTCTGCGCATCGACTACGACGGCAACCCCGCCCTGTACGAGCCGGACGAACTCGGCGCCCACCAGGCGCGGTTCATGGAGCTCCTGGAGCGCATCGCCGAGGCGGAGCCGCACACGCCGCTCGCCGAGCACACCATCGCCCGCCGTGCCGAACTCACCCTGGTGATCGACGAGTTCAACGCCACCGCGCAGCCGGTGCCGCCGACCACGCTGATCGGCCCGATCGAGGGCCAGGCCGTGCGCACCCCGGACGCCACCGCCCTGGTCTTCGGCGACCAGGAGCTGACGTACGCGGAGCTGAACGCCCGCGCCAACCGGCTCGCCCACCACCTCGCCGGGATCGGCGTACGTCCGGGCGCGCTCGCGGCGGTCGCCGTGCCGCGCTCCCTGGACCTGGTGATCACCCTCCTCGCCGTGCTCAAGGCGGGCGGCGCCTATCTGCCCCTGGACCCGGACTATCCGGCGGACCGTCTCGCGTACATGCTGGACGACGCCGGGCCGGCCTGCGTGATCGCCGACCGCGCCGACCGGGTGCCCGCTTCGGGTGTTCCGCTGGTCGCCCTGGACGGCCTGGACACGACGCCCTACGGCTCGTACGACCCGCCGCGCGCGCTCACCCCGCACCATCCCGCGTACGTCATCTACACGTCCGGTTCGACCGGCCGCCCCAAGGGCGTCGTCGTGCCGCACTCGGCGATCGACAACCGGCTGCGCTGGATGCAGGCCCAGTACGAACTCGCGCCCGGCGACCGGGTATTGCAGAAGACCCCGTCCGGGTTCGACGTGTCGGTGTGGGAGTTCTTCTGGGCGCTGCGGGTGGGCGCGACGCTCGTCGTCGCCGAGCCCGGCGGCCACAAGGACCCCGCGTATCTGGCCCGCGTCATCCGCGAACAGGACGTCACCGTCTGCCACTTCGTGCCCTCGATGCTCCAGGTGTTCCTGGCCGAACCGGCCGCCGCCGACTGCAAGGGCCTGCGGCACGTCTTCTGCAGCGGCGAGGCCTTGCCGCGCGAGACGGTCCGGGAGTTCGGGCGCGTCCTCGACGGCGTACCGCTGCACAATCTGTACGGTCCGACCGAGGCCGCCGTCGACGTGACGTACCACCCGTGCGCCACCGACGCGACGGGCCCGGTGCCGATCGGCAAGCCCGTCTGGAACACCCGTCTGTACGTCCTGGACGCGGCGCTCCAGCCGTGCCCGCCCGGCGTCCAGGGCGAGCTGTATCTGGCGGGCACCCAGCTGGCAGCCGAGTACCTGGGCAGGCCCGAGCTGACCGCGGCCAGGTTCGTCGCCGACCCCTACGGCCCGCCCGGCACCCGCATGTACCGCACGGGCGACCTGGCGCGCTGGACCGAGCACGGCGAGATCGAGTATCTGGGCCGCACCGACCACCAGGTGAAGCTGCGCGGCCTGCGCATCGAACTGGGGGAAATCGAGGCCGAGTTGGCGGCCGATGCCGCGGTGGGCGCGGCCAGCGTCCTGGTCCGCGAGGACCGACCGGGCGACCAGCGGCTCGTCGGGTACGTGACGCCCAGCGACACCGGAGCCGTCCCCGCCCCCGAGGAGCTGCGCGCCCGGCTCGCCCGGTCCCTGCCCGACTACATGGTGCCCGGCGCGATCCTCGTCCTCGACGACTTCCCGCTCAGCCCGAACGGCAAGCTGGACCGGCGCGCCCTGCCCGCCCCCTCCTTCGAGGGCTCCGCCGAGGGCGGCCGGGTGCCGAGCGGCCACCGCGAGGAGACGCTGACGCGGCTCTTCGCCGAAATCCTGGGCGTGCCCCAGCTCGGCGTGGACGACGCGTTCTTCGACCTCGGCGGCACCTCGCTCCTTGCGGCACGCCTTGTCTCCCGGATCCGCGACACCCTGGGCGCCAAGCTCACCATCGGCACGCTCTTCACGGCGCAGACCCCGGCGGCGCTCGCCGCCCACCTGGACGCGGACCACAGCGCGGCCGACCAGGCCCTGAACGTGCTGCTCGCACTGCGCGCGGGCGGCGACCGCACCCCGCTGTTCGCGTTCCACCCGGCGGGCGGCATCAGCTGGTGCTACTCGGGGCTGCTCTCGCGGCTCGACCCCGGCCAGCCGGTGTACGGCCTCCAGGCGCGCGGTCTGCACGGCGAGGGCAAACTCCCCGCCACGATGGAGGAGATGGCGGCCGAGTACGTCGACGCGCTGCGCGCGGTGCGGCCGCACGGCCCCTACCGGCTGCTCGGCTGGTCCGTGGGCGGTGTCCTCGCCCACACGGTCGCCGTGCTTCTCCAGGAGGCGGGCGAGGACGTCGAGTTCCTGGCGCTGCTCGACGCCTATCCGTCCGACCAGTGGCGCGACGCCGTGGTCCCGGAGGAGGCGGACGCCCTCACGGCGCTCCTGCGGATGGCCGGCTACGACCGTACGGACGAGCTGACCCGCGAGGATGTCCTCGCCACGCTCCAGCACGAGGGCAGCGCCCTCGCGGGACTGCCGGACCGGACCCTGTCGGCGGTGCTCGACATCGTGGTCAACAACGCCCGTCTGATGCGCGAGCACGAGCACCGCGCCTTCGACGGCGACGCGCTGTTCTTCACGGCGGCAGCGCCGCGCGCCGAGGACTGGCTGACCAGGGAGGCCTGGGCGCCCTACGTCAACGGCTCGATCAGCAACCACGACGTGGACTGCCTGCACCCGGAGCTGACCCAGCCGCACCGCCTCGACGAGGTCTGTGCCGTCATCGCCGCCCGACTCAAGGAGCTGGACCACGCATGACGACCGCACCCGGCCCCTTCGACGCCATCGACTCCGGTGACACCGAGCCGACCCACCTGGTCCTGGAGAACGCGCTCGGCGAGTACTCCCTGTGGCCGCTCTTCCGCCGCGTGCCCGAGGGCTGGCACACGGTGTACGGCCCGCAGACGCACGGTCGCTGTGTGGCCCGCCTCCAGGATCCGCCCGCGTGACGCAGACCGAGCTGGTCCGCCCGGCGCCACTCGACGTGTCGCTCCTCGACGCCGACGAGCGGCGCCGGGCGGCGGCGTTGCGGAACCCGGCGGACCGGGAGCTGTACGCGGCGGCGCACTCGGCGCTGCGCAGGGGCCTCGGCGAGCGTCTCGCCGTCGATCCGGCGGCGGTGGAACTGGTGCGACTTCCGTGCCCGCTGTGCGGCGGCCCGCACGGCCGCCCCGCGGTGGCCTCGGACACGGGCCCGCACTTCTCCCTCTCGCACACGGACGGTCTGGCCCTGCTCGCCTTCGCGGACCGGCCGGTCGGCGCCGACGTGGAGAGGCTGCCGTCCGCGGAGGTCCTTGCCGATGTGGCTGCTTCCCTGCACCCGCGGGAACAGGCGGAGCTGGCCGAACTCCCTGATGCGGACAGGCCCTTGGCCTTTGCCCGCTGCTGGACCCGCAAGGAGGCGGTCCTCAAGGGCACGGGCGAGGGTCTTGCCGGTGGCGGGATGGCGACGCTGCTCGTGGGGACAGGGCCCGCGCCCCTCGCCGTCCGGGGCTGGACGGTGCGGGACGTGGCCGCCCCCGGGGGTTACGCGGCGGCGGTGGCCACCGCGGACCGGTCGCCGAGCAGCCCGACGAGTCCGTCCGCGAGCTCGGTGCGCCAGCACAGGTAGTCGTGCCCGCCGTTGAACTCGCGGTACACGGCGTCGTCGTACCCCTTCTCGCGCAGTGTGGCGCGCAGCCTGCGCATGGCGGGCAGCGCGACCCACTCCTGCTCGCCGGCCGAGATCCAGAACCGCACGGGCAGCCTCTCGCTCGCGGCGATGCGCCCGGTCAGCCACTCGGAGCGTTCGAGGTCGGGGCCGTCGGGCCACCAGAAGGAACCCGACTGCGCGAGGACGCGGCCGAACCGGCCCGGCGCGATCACTCCGGCGTACGCGGCAGTGAGACCGCCGAGGCTCTGGCCCGCGACGACGGTCCGCGCCGGGTCGCCGGTCAGGGAGAGCCGCTCGCCCGCCCAGGGCAGCAGTTCGGTCTCCAGGAAGGTGACGAAGCGTTCGTTGCAGGCGAGTTCCTCCCAGCGCTGGTCGGCGCTGAGGGATTCGGGCAGCAGGGCGGCGAGCGGCGGGATGCGGCCGTCGGCGATGAGGTTGTCCAGGAGGGCCGCGACGTCCAGGCCGGGCTGCCACATCTCGCCGTCCATGAGCACCAGGACCGGCAGGTCGCGCCCGCCGCCCGGCGGCTCGTACAGGTGCACCCGCCGTTCGTTGCCGAGCAGTTCGCTGCGGACGGTGTGCGTGCTGACGGTGCCGCGCGCGACCCCGTCGCGGCGCTGCCAGTCGTCGCCGGTCGGCGCCTGCGGCAGCTCGACGTACGAGACCGGCTCGCCTCCCCAACGCCGGGCGAGGGTACGCGCGTTGAGCGGGTCGGCCCGCTGCTGCTGCCGCAGCCAGGGCCAGTACGCGGCGTCGTCCGCCCGCGGCCCGTCCCCCTCGTCCACGCACAGGCCGTACGTCGCACGCCAGTCGGCGCGCATCCGGACCGACCAGTGCCAGATGTCGGTGCCCGGCACCCGCTCCATCAGATTGCGGGCCAGGTCACGCGGGTCGACGATCTTGTTGGGCATCACCAGGACGGCGCGCGTCGCATCCGTGCCGCGCCACAGGAAGGTGACCACCCGCTGCCCGTCGTCGCCCTGCGGGTCGGGCTCGACGAGCGGCGCTCCGCCCGCGGCCCGCACGGCATCCCAGAAGTCGCCGCGCTCCGCGGCCCGCGCCACCCACGCACTGTCCGCGCGCTCGACGGGCCGCGGCCGCGGGATGCGGGGCGGCCTGCGGGTCGCCCCGTCGGGAGGAGCGGTGTGCGGCATCGGGGAGCCTCCGGGGGTTCACGTCGTACGTACAGCTAAGGGTGACCTTACTTGAGTCGGCCGTCCCTGCGGTGACCAGGGTTGGGCCGCCTCCTCATGCGCGGCGGCCACCGGTACATTGCCGCTTATGTCGATACCGAACCCCCAGCCCAACCAGCCCGGCCAGCCCGGCCAGCCCGGCCAGCCCGGTGTGCCCAACCCGTACCAGCAGACCCCCAACCCCTACCAGCAGCCGCCGGGCGCCGCGGCCCCGCAGGCTTACGGCCAGCCGCCGGGCCCCTACGGCCAGCAGCCCGGGCCCTACGGCCAGCCGCCCGCCCCGCCCGCTCCCCCGGCGGGACCGAGAAAGCCCACGCCGGGCTGGGTGTGGGGCATCGGCGGTGTCGTCCTCGCCTCGGCCCTGTGGGCGGGCGGGCTCTTCGCCACGGGGAACCTCGGCGGCGAGGGCGACGACGCGAAGGCGGACCTCGCCGGATACCAGTACAAGAAGAACCTCTGCGACGTCTCCCCGCTCGACGGCTTCAAGAAGAAGTACGAGATCGACTCGGACTCCACGTCGACCACGCACTACGGCTCGCGGCAGAAGGGGTTCGACATGAGCTACTGCAGCCGCAAGCTCAAGGACCCGGAGGCGGACACCGACTCCTACACGAGCATCTACGTCTACTCCACGGCCCGCTGGCACAAGGCGACCGACCCCGCGGGCGAGTTCGCGTCGGAGCAGAAGGCCTACGAGGACCAGTCCCAGAAGACGTACTCCTACAAGACCAAGGCCGTCAGCGGCATCGGCGACGAGGCGTACCTGGTGACCGACACGAGCGGCACGGACGAGAAGTCCCTCAACGGCATGACACTCGCGGTGCGCGACGGCTGGTTCACCGTCGAGATGCGCTGGAGCTTCTACGGGGGCGGCCCGGACGACAAGGTCGAGCCGCCGACCGCGTCGGAGGTCGAGGAAATGCTCAAGACCGACGTACGCGCGGAGATGGACGGCCTCAAGAAGGGCTGAGCCCCGGCCGGGGGCGCGGCAGATGGTTCAGGGGCGCGGCCACGGGTGTCCCTCCAGGGTCTCGATGTCGCTGTTGAAGCGCTGGAGGAAGCCGGCGAACGTCGCCACGTCTTCCGCCGACCAGGTGTCCATGACCTTCTCCAGGCCCTGGACGTACTCGGAGCGGTCGGCGTCGAGCAGCCGTGCGCCCTCGGCGGAGATGCGGAACTTGCGGGCCATGCCGCCGTCGGGGTCGGGGATGCGCTCGACGAGTCCGGAGCGCATCATCGCGGCGGTCTGCCGGTTGAGGGTGGAGGCGTCGAGGCCGAAGGCTTCGGTGAGCTGGCCGATGGACATCGGGCCGTCCATCTGGATGCGGCTGAGCAGGATGTACGCGCTGCGGTCGAGGCGCCCGCCGGAGGAACGCGTGCGGGGGTTAAAGAGATGCGAGTGCCGGTTGAGCAGCATCGTCTCGAATTCGACCTGGCCGACGGGCTTCTCCGTGCGGCCGGCGGGCTTGTCCTTGGGACGACCGGGCTTGTCCATGTCACCATTCTACGCGGCATATGCATAATGCACTTAACGCGCATAGTACACATCGCGGTCGCGCCGCTCACTCCCCGACGAGGTCGGGCGGTTCCTCTCGTGAGCCGCGTGTCATGTCGGCCGACACCGGCACCCGCGTCAGTCGCGTCTCAGTGCCGTGCCAGCCGCGACTTGAACGATGGGCGCAAGTCAGTCCTCCCTCGGCGAAGGAGCCCGGTGTGATCGTCCTCGGCCACGACGGCTTCACAGACGGCGGCCTGCCCGACAGGGAGCGCGGGGCGTGAACGGGGCGGGCGCGGCGGACCACCGCCGGGACTCCGGCCCGTCCCTGACCCGGCGGCTCGCCGAGTGGGCCGCGGGCCTGCGCCACCCTGACCTGCCCGAACGGATCGAGGCATACGCGACCAGCGAGGTCATGTCGCATCTCGCGGTGCTGCGGGCGAGCCTGGGACACCCCCTGGGGCGCAAGCTCGTCCGGGCGTTCGGCTCACCGCTCTCGCACGACCCCTGCCGGGCGGCGCAGGTGATGGCCGCACTGTCCTCGTGCCTCTACTACGAGGACAGCATGTACGCGGGCCACGTCACGCACGCCTCCGTCGGGGTCCCGCTGGCCTTCCGGCGCTACCAACACCTCGACGGGCGTGCCCTGTTGACTGCGGTCGTCGCCGCGAACGAGTGCGCCGCCCGGGTGACCGCCGCGGGCGCGCTGGGTCCGCTGCGCGGGCAGGGCACCTCGTACACCCAGCTCATGGGCGCCGTGGCGGCCCGCCTGCACGGCGCCGGGTCCCCGGCCGGGCTGTGGACCGACGCGTGGGGTCTGGCCCTCGCGATGCCTCCGTGGCCGCTGCGGCGGGCGCTGCTCGGCAGCGAGGCCAAGGTGCTCTCGGCGGCGGTCCCGGTGCGTACCGCGCTCGACGCCTGCGACGCGGCGGCGGCCGGGCTGCGGGGCGCCGAGGACATCCTGGAGCATCCCGGCGGGCTGCTCGCCAAGTTCTCCCACGTGCCCTCGCCCGAAGCGGTCACCGCCGGACTCGGCACCCGCTGGCACACCGAGACACTGACCTTCAAGATGCGCCCGGCAGGCGCGTACGTGGACGCGGCCGTCGACTGCGCGGCACACCTGCACGCCCGGCTCTCCCCCGAGGACGTCCGCGGCATCACGGAGATCGTGGTCTCGGCGCCCCGGCTGACCATCGCCATGGACCAGGAGGGCGCCGCCTACGTCGACCGGGAACGCTCGGCGATCATGGCGCTCAACGTCTGTGTCGCCTACAACGTGGCCACTGCTCTGATTTCCGGTTCCGTCACCCCCCGCGACCTCGCCGAACCGGCGACCGCGGACCCCCTGCGCTGGTCCCTCGCCGACCGGGTCCGCCTCGCATACGACGCCGGGCTCAGCCGCGAAGTCCTGCGCGCCACCGCCCCGTTGGGCGAGGCACTGCGGCAGGCCGGGGCGCGCGGGCGGCAGTGGCTCGCGGACTTCACGGGAGAGTGCACGGCCGCCGCGGGGGTCGCGGGTCCGCCGAGCAGTACGTTCCGCGATGCCGACAAGGCGGTGGGCGCCAGGCTGCGGGTCACCCTGCGCGACGGCCGGGTGCTCACCGCCTCGTGCGGGCGGCCGGAAGGGGCCGCCGGTCCAGGGACACGGAGTACGCACCGCGAACTGGTCCGGGACAAGCTTGCCTCGTCCGGCACATCGGCCGAGGTGATCGACGGCCTTGACCGTCTCGCCTCGCTGGACGCACGGCAGGTCGACGCCCTGGTGAACAGGGCGCTGTCCGAGCCGCTGTCCGCGACCGAACCGCCGCCCGGTTCCGGTCCGTTGCCCGAGTCCGCTCTGCCGCGACGTCCACGGTTCACCCAGGGGAAGAGCTGCCCGTCGCATGGGGGTGATGGTGCGTGACGCTCCCGTCCCCGGCACCTGCCCCGGTCGCGTTCTTCGACGTCGACGAGACACTGATCTCGGTCAACGGCATGGCCCGGTTCCTGCGCCACCACATGCGCTCCCGCGGCCAGACACGCGCCGCGTTCGAGGACGCGGTGCGCGATCTGCGGGCACTCGGGGCGCGCGGCGCGTCACGGGAGGAGATAGCGCGCGCCTACTACCGCCTCTACGCGGGCTGCGACGAGCGGGAGCTCGCCGCCGAGGGCCGGGAGTGGTTCGCCGCCGAACTGCGCTCCGGGGGCCTGTTCCTGGCGGACAGCGTGGCGGCGTTGCGGGAGCACCGGCGCAGAGCAGAGCCGGTCGTGCTCGTCTCGGGTTCCTTCGCGCCCTGCCTTGATCCCGTCGCCGAACGGCTCGGCGTCGAGGCCGACGCGGTGCTCTGCGCACGGCCGAAGGCGGTCGACGGCGTCCTGACCGGCGCGGTCGACGTCACCATGACCGGCGAGGAGAAGGCCGTCGCGGTGCGCGCCCTGCTCCGGGAGCGCGGCGTCCGCCCGGACGGCTGCCATGCGTACGGCGACCACGCGTCCGACCTGGCGATGCTGCGTGCCGTGGGCCACCCCGTGGTGGTGGGCGCGGATCCGGTGCTGCTCCGGCATGCCGAGGCCGGCGGCTGGCGGCGGCTGCCCGGTGCCGCCTCCGCGGGGCATCGTGGCGCTCCTGCGGGCTCACGGACCCGGGCTTCGCGAGAGTGGCTCGGCTTTCCGCAGCGGCGACGCAGGGGGCCGGGCGCGGACGTCGCCGGAACACCCGCCGGCGGGGATGCCCCGCCTGCGACGGCGGCCGAATCGCCCACCCCGCGCCGACCACCCTTGTTCCGGCGACCGTCGTGAGCGGCTGCGGCCCGCAGGAACCGTACGACTGCCGTCGCGGCGCCGGAAGCGAGGCAAGCGAGGACTCCCCCGCCCTGGTCCGCGTACCGTGGCGGCGGTTCGTCGTCCTGGGTGACGTCGGCGCCGAGTGCCCACAGCCGGGCGACTGTCCCGACTGCGGACCCTGGGCGGACCACGTGGCCGATGCGCTGCGGACCGTCCGCCCGGATCTCGCCTACCTCAACCTGGGCCGGCGTGATCACTCGGCGGCGCAGGTCAGGGCAAGGCAGCTGGGCAAGGCGCTGGCCTTCCGGGGTGATCTGGCCGCGGTCGCCGCCGGGAGCCGCGAAGCCCTGCGCGAGCCCTTCGACGTGGACGCCACCGAGGCGGAGCTGAGCCGCATCGTGGGACCGCTGCGGGATTCCGGCGCCGACGTGCTCGCCCTGGGCCCGTACGGCCCCGGACTCCTGGCGCCGGTGGCCGACGAGCACCGGAGCGGACCGCGGCAGCGGCTGCGGCTCCTTTCCGAGCGCACCCGTGAACTGGCCCTCCGACACGGCGCGTTGTACGTCGACGTATCGGACCGGAGCGTCGCCGCCGCCGTCATCCGCCGCCTCGCGGACCACCTCGACGCGACGGAGTCCGCCGCGTAGCCGCTCGTGTCCGGCCGCTGAGAACCACGTTTCAGCGGGTCACCACTGCGCCGTGGAAGGTTGCGGGCAATGACCGCCGACGGCCGGACGGATCCACATGGCAATTCCAGACGGGGAAGCGGACGGCAACAGCGTCCACGCGAAAGTGACCGAACTCCGGGACTTGGTGAAGCAGCTGGAATCGGGGCCCGACGAGCGGGCGACCCGGGCTCAGCACGCCAAAGGGAAACTCACGGTGCGCGAGCGTATCGACGCGTTCCTCGACCCGGGCACATTCACCGAGATCGAGGCACTGCGAAGGCACCGCGCGACAGGTTTCGGAATGGAGGACAAACGCCCGCACACGGACGGCGTGGTCACCGGCTGGGGAAAGGTGTTCGGCCGGAAAGTCTTCGTGTACGCCCATGACTTCCGCATGTTCGGCGGCGCACTCGGTGAGGCGCACGCCGAGAAGATCCACAAGCTGATGGACCTGGCCGCGGCCACCGGAGCCCCGCTGGTGAGTCTCAACGACGGGGCCGGGGCGCGGATCCAGGAAGGCGTGTCGGCGCTTGCCGGGTACGGCGGAATCTTCCGGCGCAATACCCGGAACTCCGGTGTGATCCCGCAGATCAGCGTGATGCTGGGCCCGTGCGCCGGTGGCGCCGCCTACTCCCCCGCACTGACCGATTTCGTCCTGATGGTGCGCGGCACGTCGCAGATGTTCGTCACGGGCCCGGACGTCGTCCAGGCGGTCACCGGAGCCGACGTCACGCACGACGCGCTCGGCGGCGCCGAGGTGCACGCGACGGCCTCCGGGGTCGCTTCGCTGTCGTACGACGACGAGGAGTCCTGTCTGGAGGATCTCCGTTTCCTGTTGACGCTGCTCCCCTCGAACAACCAGGAGCCGCCCCCGTGGGAGCCTCCGGCCGACCGCGCCGATCGCGGGACGCACCGGCTCCTGGATCTGGTTCCGGCCCACCCCGGTCGCTCGTACGACATGCGTGACGTGCTCGGGGAAATCGTCGACGACGGCGAGTATTTCGAGATCCAGCCCTCCTGGGCCGCCAACGTCATCTGTGCGTTCGCCCGTCTCGACGGACATGTAGTCGGCGTCGTCGGCAATCAGCCCGCCGTCATGGCGGGGGTACTCGACATTCACGCGAGTGAAAAGGCCGGCCGGTTCGTGCAGTTCTGCGACGCCTTCAACATCCCTCTGGTCACCCTGGTCGATGTGCCGGGCTTTCTGCCGGGCGTCGACCAGGAACACCGGGGAATCATCCGGCACGGCGCCAAACTGCTGTACGCCTATTGCAACGCCACCGTCCCCCGCGTCCAGCTGATTCTGCGCAAGGCCTACGGCGGCGCGTACATCGTGATGGATTCCCGCTCGATCGGCGCCGACGTCTCACTGGCCTGGCCGACCAATGAGATCGCGGTGATGGGCGCGGAGGGCGCAGCGAATGTCATCTACCGCCGGGAGATAGCCGCGGCGGCGGACCCCGCGGCTTTCCGGGCGCAGAAGATCAAGGAGTACGAGGGCGAACTGATGCACCCCTACTACGCCGCCGAGCGGGGTCTGGTCGACGAGGTGATCGACCCGGCGGACACGCGAGCGGCGTTGATCCGTTCCCTGGAGATGCTCCGCACCAAGAACGTTCCGCTGCCTTCGCGCAAGCACGGAAACCCCCCGACCTGATCCGGGCTCCCGCGGACCAATCCGGATGCGTCCGGCTGACGAAGAACAGGCGGAAAACATCGCGTCGGCTTCCGACACGTCAAAGAGACGGGGGACTCACATGCAGATCAGGCTGCTCGGGCCGATTCAGCTGATCGAGGAGAACGTTCCCATCCTGCTGCCGGGAGAAAAGCTCAGAACAATCATGGCGGTGCTGGCCCTCACGCCCGGCACCCCGGTACTGGCCGTCGACCTCCTCGACGAGCTCTGGGGCGACAAGCTCCCGAAAACCGCGGGGAACTCCCTGCAGTCGCATGTCGCGCGCCTTCGCCGCATCCTCGCCCAGCAGACCGGGAAGCCCAGCACCCGCGGTCTCGTGCGTACGTCGCACTCCGGGTACGTGCTGAACGTCGACCCGGCGGACGTCGATGCCCTCTGGTTCACCCGGGCCGTGGACACGGCGAGCCGCCACATGGACGCCGATCACGAGCTGGCCGTCAAGCTGCTCACCGATGCGTTCGCCGTCTGGCGCGGCCCCGCACTGCTGGACGCCGGGGACGGCATGATCTGCCGTATCGCCTATGCGCGTCTGGAGGAAACCAGGCTCATCGGCAGGGAGTTGTTCATCGAGGCACATCTGCGGCTCGGCAGGCATCAGCAGGTCGTGCCCGAGCTCGAACAGCTCCTCACGCAGCATCCCTTGCGCGAGCGATTCTGCGAGCAATTGATGACCGCGCTGTACCGCTCGGGGCGGCAGGCGGACGCCATCAGCGCCTATCGCAGGGTCCAGCACAATCTTTCCACGGAACTGGGAATCGATCCGGGCCCCGGAATGCAGCGGAAGTTCAGGGAGGTGCTGCAACAGGAGGAGAATCTCCTGCGCGGTTCATCGGGCGGTACAGCGGCCACCGCGGTCCCGGACACCGCAGCCGCACGGGCGCCGGCCCCAAGCGCCGTACTGTCACATGGATTTGGTCACCCGCAGGATATGCCACACAGCGCGTAAACTGGCCGATCCCTCGAAGGCGAGGTACTCGGGAAGCACCAGCTGCGGACCCCATTTCTCCTTGTACGCGAGCTGGCTTCCGGCCGGATAGTCGGAATCCCCCTTCTCCGCGAGGAACCGCAGGAACCTTTCCGTCAGGGCGCTTCTCGACGCCATGTCGTGGGAGGCGTCCAGGCCGGTGAAGGGGGTGAACCCAAAGTGCAGCCATTCGGCCCGCTCCCGCGAGAAGGTCTGTATGGCGGTGGCGTTGATGGCCTCCATCACTCCGGGCCCGGCGTCCGGCAGGCGCCTGCTGAGATCGTGCAGCCAGCCGGAGCGCGATCCGTAGGCCGGAGAGTAGGAGATGTAGGCCACCGGCCGGCCGTCGAGCTGGCCCAGGAACAGGCGCCGATATCGCTGGACGGGGCCGCCGATCTCTCCGACCAGGAACTCGATCTCCTTGACGTGCCTGCCCTTCGCGCGCAGCCAGGCCGCGTCGATCGCCTCGACTCCGGCCCGGTGATCGGCGAAGGCGACCTCACGGACCTCCAGACCGCTGCGCGCCGCCCGGGAGATCTTGTTGCGCAGCTTCATGAAACGTGAGCCGCGCAGCGTGAATTCGGGCAGGTGCACCGAGTAGGAGGAGCCCACCTGGTTGAGCACAAATCCCGCCGCCTCGTACAACTCGGCGTCGGACCGCTGCAACTGGATTCCGGCGATCGTGCGCCTCCGGTCGCGCGCGTACTTCCTGAATTCACGCAGCACCGCCTCCTGGCGGTTCGCGGGTCCGAAGACTCCGCCGAACTGGATGAAGAACCGGCCCGCTTCCCGGTAGGCGACCAGTTCACCGCCGTCACCGACGAACAGTTCGTTGCCGGCATTGAGGGCCAGAAAGGCACTGGGGTTGTCCGCGTACCTCTGTACGGCGGCCAGTGCGGCCTCTGTGCTCTTCCGCGACGTTTCCGGCACTCGGCTCATGCTGCGCACGCTCGCTCCCCGTCGGCCGACGAAATCCCCGTGCAATGTGCCCCGGTCCCGCCGCATTCGACTGAGGACGACATGTCAGTCGATTCTCAGCGGGCTTTCAGCACGCGCTGTAACGATCGCCGACGTGACCTGCACCGGCCGTCCGGGTCCGGTTGCACTCAGAAGGAGTGAGCGTGGGAAGTACGCATGTGTCCCGAGCGAATTCACGGCGCCGGTTCCAGGACGGCACACATCAGGTTCCCCCGCGCCTGCGTTCCTATCAGTCCTACGTCGACGCGCGACGGATACCCGGCGACGACTGGGTCTACGTCATCGACGCGGATTCCCTCCTCGACGACGTATTCGCGAACCTCACCCTGAAACGGAAACTGGAACAGGGCCGCGCGACGCCTCACGACCTGCCGGCGTCCGTCGTGGGACGGGTCGTCAAGGCCGACCGCGCCACGGTGGAGCGCGCCGTGGACGCCGCGGCTTGCGCGGCGCCCTCCTGGGGCGCCGTCCACCCGCGCATCCGCATCGACACCGTGGGGCGGCTCCTGCACGCGCGCCTCGCCGAACACGCCGAGGACATCGCCGCCATCCTGGTCGAGGAGGGCCACCCGCTGGCCCTTGCCCGGTGGCAGGTGTCCGGCATGCTGGAGTGCTTCGGCCCGGAGTCGATCAGCTTCTACCGCTCCCAGATGCTCCAGGAGTTCCACCGCGACGAGCGCCGCCTCCAGGTGCGCAGGCAGCCCGACGGCGTGGTCTGCCTCAACCCCCCGCAGAACGCGCCCCTCTCCAGCGCCCTGCTCGGCGTGACCGCCCTCATGGGCGGCAACGCGCTGGTGGTGCGGGCGCCGCGCAGCGCGCCGCTCGGCGTCATGTACGTCATGCAGGAGATCGTGGCGCCCGTCCTGGACCAGGTGGGCGCTCCCGCGGGCACCCTGAACGTCGTCTGCGGGGACCCCGCACCGATGCTGAACTGCTGGCTCGGGCATCCCGCGGTGGACGACATCATCTACTTCGGCGGCAGCGACAACGGCCGCAAGTTCGAGGCGCGCTGCATCGCCGCGGGCAAGAAGCCGATCCTGGAGCTCGCGGGCAACGACGTCGTCGTCGTGTGGAAGGACGCCGACATCGCCCTGGCCGCCGAGGCCCTCACGGAGAGCTTCTACGGCTCCGGGCAGCTGTGCATGATCCCCAACCAGGTGCTCGTGCACCCCGACGCGGCGGACGCGCTCGTAGATGCCCTGGTCCAGCAGATCGGCCACATCCGTCCGGGCCGCCCCTGGGAACCCGACGTGCTCCTGACGCCCGTACTGCGCAACGAGAAGTTCTTCGGCTGCCTGAAGGATGCCCGGGCCAAGGGCGCCGATGTGGTCTGCGGCGGACACGCCATGCGGCTCGACGAGACCCGCGACCCGAGCGGCATCTTCCTCGAACCGACCGTGATCAAGGTGCGCGGCGTCGAGGGAGCGCGCGAGCTGGAAGCCGTACGGCACGAGACGTTCTTCCCGCTGCTTCCCCTGATCGTCGCCGAACCCGGTACGGACGCCGCGCTGACGGCGCAGTTCATCGGGTTCGTCAATTCCAACCACTACGGCCTGCGCAACTCGCTGTGGGCCAAGGACCCCGGGGTCATCGACGAGTTCGTCGCGCGCGTGCGCACCGGCGGCCTGTTCAAGGTGAACGACTCGCACATCGGCTTCCTGCCCTATCTGCCCACGCACGGCGGGACCGGGCTCACCGGCGGCGTCTTCGGCGAGGCCAACTACCCCATCCTGCGGACCTCGCACCTCCAGGGCGTGAGCATCAGCCCCGGCTCGCGGCCCAGGGACGCGGTCTTCGGCGCCTGGCAGAACCTGAACGCCCACAAGGAGGCGACGTCATGCGCTCGATGAACACGGCCCGGCGCGCCTGTGAGGAGTTCCTGCCCGGATTGCTGGGCGAGTTGGAGAAGGTCCCGCTCGCCGAACTGGAGCAGCCGGGCAGCCCGGCCGTGGAACTCTTCCGCACGCACGGGGGCCCCGGCCTCGTCATCCCCGGGACCTACTCGGGCAGCGGCGCCACGCCCCTCCAGGCGGTGGCCGTCACGCGCGCCCTCGCCGCCGCCGCCCCGTCCCTCGCGGTGGCCACCACCATGCACCACTTCTCGGTGGCCACGCTGTTCTCGCTCGCCGACAGCCTCCAGAGCGGCGGGGTGGAGTGGGCGCTGCTCGAAGGGATCGTCGAGCAGCGGCTCCTGGTCGCCTCCGGTTTCGCCGAAGGGCGCCCCGGCCGCGGCATCCTCAGCCCCACGGTCGAGGCGCGGCCGACGGAGAAGGGTTACCGCGTCAGCGGCTCGAAGAAGCCGTGCAGCCTCGCGCGTTCCATGGACCTGCTCACCGCGAGCGCCGCCCTGCCCAATGCGGACGGCACGAGCGACATGGCGGTGCTCCTCGTGCCGCGGCAGGCGGAAGGGCTCACCGTGCGGCCGTTCTGGTCGAGCTGGGCGCTGGCCGGGGCCGAGAGCGACGAGGTGCGGCTCAAGGACGTCTTCGTGGACGAGCAGCAGGTGATGCGCACGGAGCTCGGCGACGCGGGCGAACTGGACGAGCTCCAGACGGTCGGCCTGATCTGGTTCGAACTGCTCATCACCGCCTCCTACACCGGCGTGGCGGGCGCCCTGGTCGAGCGTGTCCTGGACGCCGGGCGCGGCACGAACACCGAACGGGCCGAACTGCTCGCCCGCTACGAGACGGCGACCCTCCTCACCGAGGGCACTGCCCGCATGATCATGGCCGGGGCCGCGGGCAACGAAGGGCTCGGGCGGGCCCTGGTCGCCCGGTACGGGGCGCAGGACGCGATCCGTGACGCCGTGGGCCGGGCGGTGGAGCTGCTCGGCGGGATGGCGTTCATCGGCTCCGGCGACATCGCGTATCTCGCCGCGGCCTCGCACGGCCTGTCCTTCCATCCGCCGTCCCGCTCCAGCTTCGCCGAACCCTTCCTCGATCACGTCGACGGCCATCCGCTGCGGCTGGCATGAGGAGCGTCATGACCACTGGTACGAGCGCACGGACCCAGGGCGTGGACGACATCGGCCGTGAACACATCGGCCGGCTCTACCGCACACGCCTGAGCAAAGGCCGCGCCACCCTCGGCGAACTGCTCGGCGGCGAGATCGAGACGGAGTCACAGGGCGCCTGGGTGAGGACGGCGACCGGCCGGCGGCTGCTGAACTGCAGCGGCTACGGCGTCCTCCTCATGGGCGCACGGCACCCCACCGTCGTACGCCACGTCGAGGAGCAGCTGCACCGCAACCCGGTGGCCACCCGCGTCCTGCTCGAACCCCTGACGGCGCTGGCCGCCGACGCCCTGGTGGCCAAAGCCCCGGCGGGACTCGACCGGGTGCACTTCGCCTGCTCGGGCGCGGAGGCCGTGGAAACCGCCATCAAGATCGCCCGCACCCGCGGCAAGGACCGGCTCATCGCGACCCGCGGCGGCTATCACGGCAAGACCATGGGTGCGCTCAGCCTCACCGGCAAGGACCTGTTCCAGGAGCCCTTCCGCCCGCTGCTCCCCGGCACGGCCCATGTGCCCTACGGCGACGCCGGGGCGCTGGCCGAGCAGCTTAAAGCGGCTTCAGGGCGCGCCTGCGTGGTGATCGAGCCGGTCCAGGGCGAGGCGGGCGTGATCGTCCCGCCGGACGGCTATCTGCGCACGGTCCAGACGCTGTGCCGCGCCCACGACGCGCTCTTCGTGCTCGACGAGATCCAGACCGGCCTGGGCCGCCTCGGCTCTTGGTGGGGCGCGGACGAGGAACGGCTGACCCCGGACATGCTCCTCGCCGGGAAGGGCCTGGGCGGCGGCATCATGCCCGTCTCCGCGGTCATCGCGACCCCGGAGGCGTTCGGCGCCTTCGACAGGGACCCGTATCTGCACACCTCGACCTTCTCCGGCATGCCCCTGGCGATGGCCGCGGTGCGCGGCGCCCTCGAAGCCATCGAGGAGGAAGACCTGGTGAGCCGGGCGCGCGATCTGGGCGCCGAACTGCTCGACGGCATCCGCCGGATCGCGAAGGAACAGCTGGGCGATCTCGTACGGGAGGTGCGGGGCCGGGGACTGCTCCTGGGCGTCGAGTTCGCCGAGCCGGGAGTGGCCGGTGACCTGCTCGTCGAACTGATCAGGGAGGGCGTGGTGGCGAACCACTCGCTCAATTCCCACCTGGTGCTCCGCTTCACCCCGCCCGCCGTCCTGCGCCCCTCGGAGGCGCAGTTCCTCCTTGCGGCGTTCGAACGCGCCTGCCGCGTGCAGGCAGCCCGCCATGTCCCGACCTCTGATGTCCCGACCCCTGTCCCGACCCATGAAGGTGGCACCTCCCATGCGCAGCGTTGACGTGACCATCGGTGTACCCGGCATCGCCGCACGAGCGGTGTACGACCGGGTGAAGGAATTCGCCCGCTACCCCGAACTCGCCGACGTGGTCCGCTCGGTCACCGTGCACGGCGTCAGCGAGACGGAGGAGACGAGCTCCTGGGAGGTCTACTTCCGCAACGGCATCCTGCGCTGGACCGAGTCCGACCGCTTCGACGCCCCCGGGCTCGCCATCACCTTCGTCCAGCTCGACGGTGACTTCGAGGTGTTCCGCGGGGCCTGGCAGATCGTCGACACGGGGCACGAGGTGCTGGTCGGTTTCCGCGCGGAGTTCGACTTCGGCATCCCCAGCCTCGCGGGAATCCTGGAGCCGGTCGCCGAGCGGGTCATCAAGGAGACGATCGCCCGCGTGGTGCTCGGCCTGTTCGCCTCGGGCCGGGTGGTGGGCGACGAGGCGCTGGCCCGCGCCGTCGGGACCGTACCCACCGAACCATCGGCACCCGTCTCTCCCGCGCGGGTCGCCTGATGGACACCAAGAACCTGTTCATGACAACGGTGACCGCGCGGCTGGTCCGGGCGGAGTACGGGCTGGGACTCGTCGTGGCCCTCGTCCTGTTCTTCACGCACCTCGGACAGGTGCAATGGCAGACCGCCCTGGTGCTGTTCGTCTACATCGACCTGATCGGCTACCTTCCGGGCGCCGTTCAATACCACCGCCGCAAGGGCCGCATCCACAAGGGCTATTACGTCGCCTACAACGTCATGCACTCCCTGGTCACCCAGGGCCTGCTGGCCATCGGCTGGATCTGGCTGTGGGGTTTCGAGTGGGCGTTGCTCGCGCTGCCTATCCATCTATTCGGCGACAGGGCGCTGTTCGGCAACTATCTCAAGCCGTTCGGCCTGCACTTCGAGCCGCGTACGCACCAGGCGTACCACCGCTTCCGCAGCGAGTTCGCGGCCGCGAGCACGGCGGGCGCCGCCGGACACGATCCCGCCAGCCCGGGCCGGCTGCCATGGCCCTAGCCATCGGACGCACACGTCCGGCGGGCGGCGCCGCGGGCGACACAGCGGCGGGCGGCGTCGCGGGCGACACGGCGGTGGTCACCGCGATGCGTCACTTCGTCGCCGGGGTGACGGTGCTCACCTGCGGGGTGGGCGACGACGCACAGGGCGTGACGGTCAGCACGTTCAGCACCGTGCCGGGCGACCCCCCGATGGCCTGCGTGGCACTGCGCCGCGGCAGTCGGGGGCTGCGGGCCCTGGCGAACTGCCCGGTCTTCGTCGCCAACGGCCTCGCTGCGGCGCAGGAACCGCTGGCCAGGCACTTCGCCCGGCGCGGCAGGCCCCGCGGCCTGGCACAGCTGCCGCCGGAGGCCTGGCTCGGCGACCCGTGCGACGGCGTGCCGCGGCTCAGCGGGGCGGTGGCGTGGCTGGAGTGCAGGCCGGAGCTCACCGTCCCGCTCAGCGATCACGAGCTGGTGGTCGCCGAGGTCGTCTCGGCATGCCACACGGGCGGCACCCCGCTGGTCACCTTCGCCTACGACCTGCGCTCCGGGCCCTGTGCTTCCGGCACCTCCACGGACGCCACGGTCTCCACGGTCTCCACGGTCTCCACCGACTCCACGGGCTCCACGGGCTCCACGGGCTCCACGGGCTCCACGGAAAGGGATTCCTCATGACGACACCACCCACGGCCGCACCGGCGAACATTCCCGCCGAGGCGGACCCCGACAAGGCCCCCTCGCTCCTGGACGGCGCACAGAGCCTCGAACTCACCCCGGCCGTCTGCAATCTGCGGTACTGGCTCCATGCCGTACCGCACGGCACGCTGCGCTCCGGAGTCCTCGGCCACGCGGCGAACGTACGGCCCCTGGACGTGGTCAGGGAGCCGGGGCCGCTCAACAGCGCCCTGACCCGGGAGCTCGCCTACCGCTCGGTCGCCGAGGAGAAGGCCACCCGGGCCATCGGCCACCTGACGGCGCTCGCGCCCGACAACGACTGCATGGAGTTCTACGCCACCCAGCTGATCGACGAGGCACGGCACGCCATGGTGTTCCGCAGCCACCTCCTCGAACTAGGGGTGCAGCACCACGAGTTAACCGACACGGTGGCCCGTCTCGCGGCCACCGACCGGGAGCAGATCCTCGTCCCCCTGGAGAACCTGGGGCTGCGGGTGCTGCGCGACGAGCGCGACTTCATCGGCGGCGTACTGGTCCTCACCGTGCTCGTCGAAGGCGTACTGGCGCCCGCCGCCGAGCTCAGCGAGCGCAAGTGGCGGATCTTCGACCCGGCGGCGGCCGACATCGAGCGGGGCGCCGCCGTCGACGAGATCCGGCATCTGACGGTCGGCAGCGCCATCGTCCGCGATCATCTGCGCGCGAACCCGGGCGACAAGGAACGCCTCCTGGAACTGATCCGGGAGGGATACGCCCTGTGGGCCAAGCTGCCGACCACGGAGCAGCTGACGCGCCGCGAAGACCTCTTCCAGCAGGGCATCGAGCGGCACGGCGATCTCCTGGGCGACTACGAGATCTGGCCCGGCCGCCGCCTTTCGGACACCACCGCGCGCGAGCGCATCGAAACCGGACAGGACTGGGCCGCACGCCTGCAGCGGACCCGCCTCGCCTACATGGGCCTGGAGGAAGCGATATGAGCGCCGATCTGCAGGAGCTCACCCAACTGGTGCGTCGCGAGGGCCTCCTCGACTCCCAGCCCGTCTACTACACGTTCAAGATCGCCACGAATCTGCTGCTCCTCGCCGCCGGCTGGGCCCTGTTCGCGCTCCTCGGCGACAGTTGGTGGCAGCTGGCCGTGGCGGCTTTCCTCGCGGTCTGCTTCGGCCAGACCGACCTCGTCGGGCACGACGCCGGTCACCGGCAGATCTTCCGTACGCGACGGCCCGGCGACCTGATCGGTTACACCCACGGCAATCTGCTCACGGGCGTCAGCTTCGGCTGGTGGGTCGGCCACCACACCAAGCACCACAACTACCCCAATCACCTCTCGCTCGACCCGGACATCCTCCGCCGTCAGGTGATCTTCGATGCCAAGGACCGGACGAAACGCACCGGACCCGTCGGCAGGTTCATCGTGCGGCACCAGGCATGGATGTTCTACGTGCTCATCCTGATGGAAGGGCTGCGCCTGCACGTCTCCGGCTATGTGGCGGCGCGCAAGGGAGTGCTCAAGCGCCACGTGGCTCTCGACCTCGGTCTGCTGACGCTCCATCTGGCGGCGTATCTGACAGCGGTGTTCACCGTTCTCTCGCCTGCGCTCGCCGTGGCTTTCCTCGTCGTCCACCAGGGCCTCTTCGGCTTCTACATGGGAGTGATGTTCGCGCCCAACCACAAGGGACTCCCCGTACGGGACGGCGAGGACGAGCAGCTTGACTGGCTCACGCGGCAGGTGATCACCTCGCGCAATCTGGCACCGGGCCGCATCACGGACTTCTTCTTCGGCGGACTCAACTACCAGATCGAGCACCACCTGTTCCCGTCCATGCCCCGCAGGAATCTGCGCCGCGCCCAGCCGCTGGTCAAGGAGTACCTGGTGCGGGGCGGCCTCCCGTACGCCGAGGAACGGCTGCTGCGCTCCTACCTCAGCGTGGCCGACCACCTCGGCGAGGTCAGCCGGGAGGTCGCCGTCCTCGAGCGCGCCCCGGCCGTCCGGGGGAACCGATGAGCGCCACCGCGGCGGTGCTGTGCGGTCTCGGCACATGGATTCCGCCGCACGCGGTCACCAATGACGACCTGGCGCGGGAACTGGACACCTCCGACGAGTGGATCCGCAGCCGCACGGGCATCGGGACGCGCTTCATCGCCGCCCCGAACACGGCCACGTCGGACCTGGCGGTGGAGGCCGGCCGGCGTGCGCTGAAGTCGGCGCAGACCGATTCCGTGGACGCCGTCGTCCTTGCCACCACCACGCCGGACCACCCCTGCCCGGCCACCGCGCCCCTGGTCGCCGCCCAGCTCGGCCTGGGAACCGTGGCCGCCTTCGACGTGGGCGCGGTCTGCACCGGGTTCCTCTACGCCCTGGCCGCCGGGGCAGGTCTTGTCGCCGCGGGCACGGCGCGCAGCGTCCTTGTCATCGGCGCGGACACGTACTCGCGGATCCTCGACCCGGCCGACCGCTCGACCCGCGCCATCTTCGGCGACGGCGCCGGTGCGGTGGTGCTGCGATCCGGCGGCGCCGGTGAACCCGGTGCGCTCGGCACACCCGTGCTCGGCAGCGACGGCACCGGCAGCGACCTCATCACCGTCCGCTCGGGGGGCTCGCGCGAGCCGTTGCATACGTACGGTTCGGGGGCCGGGGGCGCTGCGGGGGCTGGGCGGCAGGCACAGGCAGGTCAGGCTGACCCGTACTTCCGGATGGCGGGCAGGGCCGTCTTCCGTAACGCCGTCGAGCGCATGGCCGATGCCTCGCTGACCGCGGCGCGGCGGGTCGGCTGGGAGGCGGCCGACATCGACCGGCTGGTCGCGCACCAGGCGAACCTGCGCATCCTGCACGCGGTCGCGGACCGTATGCGGCTGCCGCGCCACCGGTGTCCGGTCCACCTCGACCTGGTCGGCAACACCGCGGCGGCCTCCATCCCGCTGGCCCTCTCGCACGCCGCGGCGACGGGCCGCCTGACACCGGGGCACCGAACCCTGCTCACGGCATTCGGCGGCGGACTCACCTGGGGCGCCTGCGCTCTCCGCTGGCCCGCACTCACCCCCATGTGAGCCCAACCACCGCTCCCTCAGATCTCTTTGCCCACCTGTATTCCCCTACCGAGGAGCACGACATGAGCAGCACGTACGACCGTCTCGTAGGCCTGCTGACCAAGGGATTCGGCGTCGAGGCCGACGAGGTCGCACCGGAGAACACCTTCGAGGACCTGGAACTGGACTCACTGGCGCTCGTGGAGCTGACCCTGGCGGCACAGGAGGAGTTCGGCATCACCCTCACCGACGACGACCTGCATGCCAAGAACACCATGGCCGAGGCTGCCGGTGTACTCGAAGCCAAGCAGGTGACCGTCAAATGACGGCGCCCGGTGGCCGGTTCGACGCGGCGGTCACGGGCATCGGCATGGTGACCCCCGCGGGCCTCGGCACCGCCGCGTCCTGGGACCGCATCACATCCGCGGACGGCACGGCGGCGCAGCGGGTGCCCGCGCTCTCCGGCATCCCCGCCGACATGGGCTGCTGGATACCCGGCTTCGACCCGGCCGCCGCGGTCGGCAAACGCAAGGCCTGGCGCCTGGACCGCAGCAGCCAGTTCGCCGTCGCGGCGGCGGCCGAAGCGCTCGCGGACGCGGGCCTCGACCCGGCGGCCTGGGACGGCGCACGGGTGGGCGTGGTACTCGGCAGCGGCATCGGCGGGGCTTCGACCTGGGAGAAGCAGCACAATGTCCTGCTCGAACAGGGCTCGGAGAGGGTGTCGGCCCTGCTGATCCCGATGCTCGCGGTCAATATGCCGGCGGGCTACGTCGCCATGGAGTTCGGGGCCCGCGGGCCCAACTTCGTGACGGCCACGGCCTGCGCGTCGGGCAGCACGGCCGTGGGCGCGGCACGTGAACTGCTGAGGGGCGGACTCTGCGACGTCGTCATCACGGGCGGCACCGAGGCCTGCCTCATCCCCTCGATCATCTCCGGCTTCCAGCAGATGGGCGCGCTCTCCGGGCGCCGCGACGAACCCATCGCGGCCTCAAGGCCGTTCGACGTCGACCGTGACGGGTTCGTGCCCGCCGAGGGCGCCGCGGTCCTGGTCCTGGAACGCCCGGAGAGCGCACGGGCGCGCGGCGCACGCGTGCGGGCCCACATCAGCGGATACGGGGCATCGGCCGACGCCCACAACGCCACCGCGCCGGAACCCTCGGGCGCCGGGGCGGAGTTGGCGCTGCGGGCGGCCCTCAAGGACGCGGGGGTCGATCCGCGGCTGGTGGACCATGTCAACGCGCACGGCACCTCGACGCCCCTCAACGACCTGATGGAAGCCCGCCTGATCCGCCGGGTCCTCGGCGGCCGGCCCGCCGTGACGTCGGTGAAGGGCGTGACGGGCCACTCTCTCGGCGCCTCGGGAGCCATTGAAGTGGCCGTCGCGGCAATGACGTTGGAGCAAGGGGTCATCCCGCCGACCGCGAACCTGGACAGCCAGGATCCGGAGATCGATCTGGACGTCGTCGCGAAGGTGGCTCGTCCCGCCGACGTGGAGGTGGCCGTCAGCCACTCCTTCGGGTTCGGCGGCCAGAACGCCGTGCTCCTGCTGACCCGCCCCTGAGTCGTGCCGGCGGCTCCTGAGTCGTGCCGGCAGCGGAATGGTGCCGGGCCCCTGAGCGGGGGTCCGGCACCATCTGCTGCCGCGCGTGCTTCGTTCCGGCCTAGCCGCCGCTCCCAGCGCCGGTGTCGTCGTCGGTGTCGTCGCCGATATCGGTCTCGGTCTCCTTCTCGGTGAACTGCCCTTCGGCGATGGCCCGGTGGACCTCGTTCTGCCGCGCCCGGAGTTCGCGGCGCTCGGCGTCGAGCGCCTCGGCCTGCGCCTCGTCCGCTTCCATCAGCTTGAGCAGGTCACGGTCGGCCATCTCAAGGACGCCCATGTCCGCGTATGCCTGCTGGACCCGGGGACCCCACAGTCCGATGTCCTTGACGCAGGGCACGATCCGGGTGAAGAGCCGCGACCGGAAGGCCCGCATACGAGGGCCCCGGTTCATGTACTCCATGCATTCCTTCATGTCGAAGCCGAGCGTCTCCCACACCTCCTGCATGCGCAGCCGGTCACGCATCAGATAGCAGCCTTCGACGATGAAGTCCTCGCGCTCGGCGATCTCCTGGCGGGTCAGCTCCTTGTAGTAGTCCCGCAGCGCGAGCCGCCCGAAGGCCACGTGCCGTGCCTCGTCCTGCATGATGTAGGAGAGGATCTGTTTGGGCAGCGGCTTGTCCGTCCTGTCGCGCAGGATGCCGAACGCCGCGAGTGCGAGCCCCTCGATGAGCACCTGCATCCCGAGATACGGCATGTCCCAGCGCGAGTCGTCGAGAGCATCACCGAGCAGTGACTTCAGATGAGGGCTGATCGGATAACTCATGCCGATCTTGTCGTGCACGAAGCGCGTGAACAGCTCCGCGTGCCGCGCCTCGTCCATGACCTGGGTCGCCGCGTAGAACTTGGAGTCGATGTCCGGCACCGACTCGACGATCCGCGCCGAGCAGATCATCGCGCCCTGCTCCCCGTGCAGGAACTGGCTGAACTCCCAGGCGGCCATGTGCCGTCGCAGCTCCTGCCGCTCCTGCCCGTTCAGCCGTGAGTACTGCCGGGACCCGTACAGGGCGAGGGTGTTCTCCGGCGTGCCGAGGACGTCGTACGGGTCCACTTCCAGGGACCAGTCAATCCGCTTCGTGCTGTCCCACTGCTTGTCCTTGCCCTTTTGGTAGAGGCTCAGCAATCGCTCCCGATCCGTGTCGTACTCCCAGGTGAACGTGTTCCGTCCCCGCATCGGGAACGACCAGGAGGCGCCGGTGTCCGTCTGCTGATTGTCGACGGTTCCGCTCATGAGCACTCCCCTTACGTGGGATTACGTGGGATTACGTGGGCTTACGGGGACAGCACCGGCAGCGCTGCCGCCAGGACGTGCAGTACGTAGCGGGTGCGCCCGCGCTGGACCTCGCCGTCCCGCTCGAAGGTCAGGTGCGCGCCGTCGGTGCGCTCGATCTCGATGCGGCGACCGCGCCGGTAGAGCACCTCGGGTCGTTCGAGATGACGGCCGTCGCGGGTCAGGCCGGGGAGCTCACGGGGGTCGAGCCTTCCGGTCACCACACAGACGTCGAGCAAGCCGTCGTCCAGGACCGAGCGGGGCAGCAGGAGGAAGCCGCCGCCCCGGTAGCGGCCCCCGCCGACGTTGGCGAGGATCACGCTGCCGTCGTGGATCACCTCACCGTCGACGACGACCCTGGCCGGGTGCGGTGCGAAGTCGCGCAGGGTGGCAGCCACGGCCTCCTGGTAGCGGGCCCGGCCGGTGAGCTGCGTGAGACCGGCCGCCGTATCGAGTGCCTCGGCGACCAGACCGGAGCAGGCGCCCAGCAGAACCGTCTCCCGCGTCTCCTCGACGCGCGCCAGGTCCACCTGCCGGATGCGCGGTCGCGCCCCGCCGAGAGCGATGCAAAGCGACTCGCGCCAGGGGCGGTCCTGCCAGATCTCCTTGTAGAAGGAGTTGCCCGTGCCCGCCGGGACACAGAGCAGGGCCGGGCCGACGTGTCGCGGGTCGGCGGTGGCAGCCGCCACGATGCCGCCCGCCACCTCGCTCGCGGTGCCGTCGCCGCCCACGGCGAGCACGACGTCCGCGCCGTCCTGCGTTGCCTGCACGGCGAGCAGCCGGGCGTGCCCCGGGTAGGCGGTCCGCACCACGCTCACCTCTGCGACGAGCCCCCGGCACGCCTCGGCGACGTCCGTGACCGGAACCGAAGCGGAGCCCCCTGCTCGACCGTTCGCCACGATCACTGCGGTGCGCGCCCAGTGGCGCATGCCGTGCCCCCTTCGCCGGGAGGGTGCTGCCGTGATGGGCGGAGAGAGCAGGATTTGAACCTGCGCGGAGCGTGAACCCCTGACCGGAGACGGGCCCCGGCCCCCATTGGGCCGCTATGGGTATCTCTCCTCGCCGGCCCTGT
>NZ_JBNNJZ010000017.1:0-45104 GCF_050270335.1 Streptomyces sp. NPDC059900 | reverse complement strand
CGGGGGGGTCCGGCATCTATGTGCTCGGCGCCGCCCGGGCGGCCCTCGGGGGGGGGGGGGGGCCGGGGCGGCGCCCCCCACCCCGCCTTTGTGCGTGGGCCCGGCTCTTTGTGCGCGGGCCCGGCTGTGGGCCTCGGCACACTCTCCCGTCCCAGGTCAACGGCAAGTTGACGGGCGTACGTGGGCGTGGTGGACTTCCCGAGCCATTACGGCGGCAGAAGAGGAAGCCGGTGCGAATCCGGCGCGGTCCCGCCACTGTCACCGGGGAACTGCCCAGCAGGGTCCCCGGAAGCCAGGAACTCTCGCCGCCGATCTCGTCGAATCAGGGCGCGGACACCCTGAGTGAGGACATATCGCCATGCGCGGCCGCCCGTTGCCGGTCCCTGTGACCCTGTCTGCTCCTCTCCACGTACCGGCCGGCTGAAGCCATGAGTGCCGATCGCGACTTCGCGTACGGCGCCGCCGCCGGCCTCCTCGGTGATCTGTTCCTCGGCGATCCCCGCCGCGGGCATCCGGTCGCCGTGTTCGGTCGGGCCGCCGGTGCCGTCGAGCGTGTGCTGTGGCGTGACCACCGCGGGTGGGGCGCCCTGCACGCCGTGGTGTGCGCCGGAGGTGCGGCCGGTGCCGCCGCCCTGGCCTCCGCTCTAGTACGTGACTCACGCGCCGCCTCTGTCGCCCTGACCGCCGCCACCACCTGGGCCGTGGTCGGCGGCACCTCGCTCGGGCGTGAGGCGCGGGCCATCGGCGGGGCGCTCGCCGCCGGGGACGTCGAGGTCGCCAGGGAGCGCCTGCCGCATCTGTGCGGGCGGGATCCGCAGGCCCTCGACGCCGACGGCATCGCGCGGGCCGTGGTCGAGTCCGTCGCCGAGAACACCTCCGACGCCGTGGTCGGCGCCCTGGTGTGGGGCGCGCTCGGCGGGGTGCCCGGGCTCGTCGGCTTCCGGGCCGTGAACACGCTCGACGCCATGGTCGGACACAAGTCCCCGAAGTACCGGCGCTACGGATGGGCCTCCGCACGCCTCGACGATGTTCTGGGGTGGCCCGGGGCCCGGCTCACCGCCGTCCTCGCGGCGGCCGCCGGGGACGCGCCGCGGGGCGCCCTGCGCGCCTGGCGCGCGGACGCCGGCAGGCATCCGAGCCCCAACGCGGGGCCCGTAGAGGCGGCCTTCGCGGGGGCGTTGGGGGTAAGGCTCGGGGGGAGCCTCTCGTACGGAGGCCGGGTCGAGCACCGGCCCGTCCTGAACGGGGACGGGCGCGGCGTCGAAGTCGCCGACATCGAACGGGCCGTGAAGCTGTCGCGCCGGGTGGGGCTGCTTGCCCTGGGGGTCGCGGCAGCGGTGAGCACCATACGGAAGGGCGGGGCGTGATGAGTGGTGGGCTGCTCGTCGCCGGCACCACGTCGGATGCCGGCAAGAGCGTGATCACCGCCGGGATCTGCCGGTGGCTGGCCCGTAAGGGGGTCTCGGTCGCGCCGTTCAAGGCACAGAACATGTCCCTCAACTCCTTCGTCACGCGCGAGGGAGCGGAGATCGGGCGGGCCCAGGCCATGCAGGCGCAGGCCGCCCGGGTCGAGCCGAGCGCGCTGATGAACCCCGTGCTGCTCAAGCCGGGCAGTGACCGCAGCAGCCAGGTCGTCCTGATGGGCAAACCCGTGGGCGAGATGAGTGCGCGGGGCTATCACGGAGGGCGCCAGGAACAGTTGCTCTCCACCGTCGTGGGATGCCTCGAAGAACTCCGGGGCAGCTATGACGCCGTGATCTGCGAAGGCGCGGGCAGCCCCGCCGAGATCAACCTGCGGCGCACGGACATCGTGAACATGGGCATCGCGCGGGCCGCCCGCTTCCCCGTCCTCGTCGTCGGCGACATCGACCGCGGGGGCGTCTTCGCCTCCTTCTTCGGGACCACCGCGCTGCTGAGCGCCGCGGACCAGGAGCTGGTCGCCGGATATCTCGTCAACAAGTTCCGGGGCGACGTCTCGCTGCTCGAACCCGGGCTCGACATGCTCAAGGACCTCACCGGCCGGCGCACGTTCGGAGTGCTGCCGTTCCAGCACGGCCTCGGCATCGACGAGGAGGACGGCCTGCGGGTGTCCCTGCGGGGTGCCGTACGGGAGTCCGTCGTCGCTCCCCCGGTCGGCGACGACGTGCTGCGGGTCGCCGTCTGTGCCGTGCCGCTGATGTCGAACTTCACGGACGTCGACGCGCTGGCCGCCGAACCCGGCGTGGTGGTGCGGTTCGTGGACCGCGCCGAGGAACTCGTCGACGCCGATCTCGTGGTCGTACCGGGTACGCGCGGCACCGTCCGCGCCCTTGAGTGGCTGCGCGAGCGCGGCCTCGCGGACGCCATCGCGCGGCGCGCGGCCGAGGGGCGCCCCGTGCTCGGGATCTGCGGCGGCTTCCAGGTGCTCGGCGAGCACATCGAGGACGACGTCGAGTCACGGGCGGGAGCCGTGGACGGCCTCGGACTGCTGCCCGTGCGCGTGCGGTTCGCGCGCGAGAAGACCCTCGCGAGGCCGGTCGGCGAGGCTCTCGGCGAACCCGTCGAGGGGTACGAGATCCACCACGGCGTCGCCGAAGTCCTGGGCGAGGAACCCTTCCTGGACGGCTGCCGGGTGGGCGAGGTGTGGGGCACGCACTGGCACGGCTCCCTGGAGAGCGACGCGTTCCGGCGCCGCTTCCTTGCCGAGGTCGCCCGCGCCGCGGGGCGCCGCTTCGTGCCCGCGCCCGACACCAGCTTCAGCGCGCTGCGCGAGGAGCAGCTCGACCTGCTCGGCGACCTGATCGAGCACCACGCGGACACGGACGCGCTGCTCCGCCTGATCGAGACCGGCGCCCCCTCCGGCCTCCCCTTCATCGCACCCGGGGCGCCCTCATGACCGGCGGAGCGGGGCGGGCGAGATCCGCTGCCCGCTGCCCCGCCCCGAACCACGTACTGGAGGCCTTGTGAGCACCCCCTATCCGTTCACCGCTCTCGTCGGGCAGGACGACCTGCGGCTCGCCCTGCTGCTCAACGCCGTCTCGCCGGCCGTCGGCGGTGTGCTCGTCCGCGGCGAGAAGGGCACCGCCAAGTCCACCGCCGTGCGGGCGCTCTCCGCGCTCCTGCCGCAGGTGCCCGTCGTCGCCGGATGCCGCTTCTCCTGCGACCCGGCCGCCCCGGACCCCGCCTGCCCCGACGGTCCGCACGAGGCGGGCGGGGCGTCGGTGCGGGACGCCCGCATGGTCGAGCTGCCCGTCGGTGCCTCCGAGGACCGCCTCGTCGGGGCCCTGGACATCGAGCGGGCGCTCGCAGAGGGCGTCAAGGCCTTCGAGCCGGGGCTGCTCGCCGACGCCCACCGCGGCATCCTCTACGTCGACGAAGTCAACCTGCTGCACGACCACTTGGTCGACCTGCTGCTCGACGCCGCCGCGATGGGCGCCTCGTACGTCGAGCGCGAGGGCGTGTCCGTGCGGCATGCCGCGCGGTTCCTGCTCGTGGGCACCATGAACCCCGAAGAGGGCGAGCTTCGCCCGCAGTTGCTCGACCGGTTCGGCCTCACCGTCGAGGTCGCCGCGTCGCGCGAGACCGATCAGCGGGTCGAGGTCGTACGGCGGCGGCTCGCGTACGACGACGACGCGGAAGGGTTCGCCGCGCGGTGGCACGAGGACGAGTCCGCGCTGCGCGAGCGGATCGTCGCGGCACGCGCGCTGCTGCCCCGGGTGCGGCTCGGCGACGGCGCGTTGCGGCAGATCGCCGCGACCTGCGCGGCCTTCGAGGTCGACGGGATGCGGGCCGACATCGTGATGGCGCGTACGGCGACGGCGCTCGCCGCCTGGGCCGGGCGCGAGGACGTACTGGCCGAGGACGTACGGCAGGCCGCTCTCCTCGCGCTTCCGCACCGGCGGCGGCGCAACCCCTTCGACGCGCCGGGGCTCGACGAGGACAAGCTCGACGACACCCTGGAGCAGAACGGCGACGACGAAGGCACGGACGGGGACGACGACCCCGACGGTCCGGGCGGGGGCGGCGTGCCGCCCCAAGGCGGGCCCGAGGCACCCGAAACACCCGATGCCCCGGCACCCGACGCACATGACTCCCCCGCCGACGACAGCGGGCTCGACGGCAAGCAGGACGACGACGCATCCCCCGCGCAGGCTCCCGCCGCGGCTGCCGCCGAGCAGCAGGCCGTAGGAGCCTCCGAGCCGTTCCGCACGAAGATGCTGAGCGTGCCCGGCCTCGGCGAGGGTGCCGCCGGGCGGCGCTCCAGGGCGCGGACCGAGCACGGGCGCACCACGGGGGCCCGGCGGCCGCAGGGGGCGCTCACCAAGCTGCACCTGGCGGCCACCGTGCAGGCGGCTGCCCCGCACCAGCGGGCGCGCGGGCGTTCGGGCCGGGGGCTCGTCGTGCGGCGGGACGATCTGCGGCAGGCGACGCGGGAGGGGCGTGAGGGCAACCTCGTGCTCTTCGTGGTGGACGCCTCCGGGTCGATGGCCGCGCGGAAGCGGATGAGCGCCGTGAAGGGGGCGGTGCTCTCGCTGCTGCTCGATGCCTACCAGCGCCGGGACAAGGTCGGGCTCGTGACCTTCCGGGGCGCCGATGCCGAGGTGGCGTTGCCGCCGACCTCGTCCGTCGACGCTGCCGCCGCCCGTCTGGAGACGCTGCCCACGGGCGGGCGTACGCCGCTGGCGGCCGGGCTGCTCAGGGCGCACGAGGTGCTGCGGGTCGAGCGGCTGCGGGACCCGGCACGGCGGCCGCTGGTCGTGGTCGTCACGGACGGCCGGGCCACGGGAGGCGTGGAGCCGGTGGCGACGGCGGGGCGCGCGGCGCGGCTCTTCGGGGCCGCCAACATCGCCTCAGTGGTCGTCGACTGCGAGTCGGGGCCCGTGCGGCTCGGGCTCGCGGGACAGCTCGCGGGGGAGCTCGGCGGGACCGCCGTGACGCTCGACGAGCTGCGGGCCGAGTCCATCGCCGGGCTCGTCAAGGACGTACAGGGACATCGGATGAGGAGCGTGGCCTGATGCCGCAGGGACAGCCGAACGTGGTGCCGGACGACGGACTCACCACGCGTCAGCGGCGCAACCGGCCGCTGGTCATGGTGCACACCGGGATCGGCAAGGGAAAGTCCACCGCCGCTTTCGGGATGGCGCTGCGGGCCTGGAATCAGGGGTGGCCCATCGGGGTCTTCCAGTTCGTGAAGTCGGCGAAGTGGAAGGTCGGCGAGGAGAACGCCCTGAAGGTGCTCGGGGCGTCCGACGAGGGCGGGTCCGTCACCTGGAACAAGATGGGCGAGGGCTGGTCGTGGATCCAGCGCGCGCCCGCCGAGGGCGAGCCCAGCCACGAGGACAAGGCCCGCGAGGGGTGGGAGCAGGTCAAGCGTGACCTGGCCGCCGAGACGTACTCGCTGTACGTCCTGGACGAGTTCGCCTATCTCCTGCACTGGGGGTGGATCGACGTGGACGAGGTGGTCGAAGTCCTGCGCAATCGTCCCGGGCACCAGCACGTCGTCATCACCGGGCGCTACGCACCGGACGCGCTGGTCGAGTTCGCCGATCTGGTCACCGACATGTCCAAGGTCAAGCATCCGATGGACGCCGGCCAGAAGGGCCAGAGGGGCATCGAGTGGTAGCTCGGCTTGTCGTTGCCGCGCCGTCGTCCGGGAGCGGGAAGACGACCGTGGCCACGGGGTTGATGGCCGCGTTCGCGGCGGCAGGGCTCTCCGTGTCCCCGCACAAGGTGGGGCCCGACTACATCGACCCCGGCTATCACGCGCTGGCCACGGGACGCCCCGGGCGGAACCTCGACGCGTTCATGTGCGGGCCGCAGATGGTGGCGCCGCTGTTCAACCACGGGGCGCGCGGGGCCGATCTCGCCGTGGTCGAGGGCGTCATGGGGCTGTACGACGGGGTCTCCGGGCAGGGTGAACTCGCCTCCACCGCGCATGTGTCGAAGCTGCTGAGGGCGCCCGTGGTGCTCGTCGTCGACGCCTCCTCGCAGTCCCGCTCCGTCGCCGCGCTGGTGCACGGGTTCGCGTCCTGGGACCCGGAGGTGCGGATCGGGGGCGTGATCCTCAACAAGGTGGGGTCCGCACGGCACGAGGAGCTGCTGCGGGACGCCCTCGGCGAGTCCGGGGTGCCGGTCCTCGGCGCGCTCGGCCGGGTCGGCCAGGTCCGGACGCCCTCACGGCATCTGGGGCTCGTCCCGGTGGCCGAGCGGCAGACCGAAGCCGTCGACTCGGTGGCCGCCCTGGCCGCCCGGGTGCGGGAGGGCTGCGATCTCGACGCGATTCTCGCGCTGGCGCGCAGTGCGCCCCCGATGACCGGCGAGACGTGGGATCCGGGCGCGGGAGCTCCTCGTACGCCGGACGAGGCATTGCGGGACGAGGCGTTGCAGGACAAGCCGTTGCAGGACGGCGGACACAGGCCCGTGGTCGCCGTCGCGGGCGGGGCCGCGTTCTCGTTCTCGTACACCGAGCACACCGAGCTCCTGACCGCCGCCGGGGCCGACGTCGTCGTCTTCGATCCGCTGCACGACGAAAAGCTGCCGCCCGGCACCGCGGGGCTGATCATCGGGGGCGGGTTCCCCGAGGTGTACGCGCCCGAGCTGTCCGCCAACGAACCGCTGCGCAAGGCCGTCGCCGAGCTCGCGCTGAGCGGGGCGCCCGTCGCCGCCGAGTGCGCCGGGCTGCTCTACCTGACCCGGGAGCTCGACGGGAAGCCGATGTGCGGCGTGCTCGACGCACATGCCCGTATGTCGGAGCGCCTGACGCTCGGCTACCGCGACGCCGTCGCCGTGTCCGACAGCCCTCTCGCCGCGGCCGGGACCCGGATGCGGGGGCACGAGTTCCACCGCACCGTCGTCGAACCCGGCGCGGGGGCGGCGCCCGCCTGGGGAATGCACTCCCCCCAGCGGCGCGTCGAGGGCTTCGTGCAGCAGGGCGTGCACGCGAGCTATCTGCACACGCACTGGGCCGCCGAGCCCGGCATCGCCCGCCGGTTCACGCAGAGGTGCGGGGGGTGAGAACCGGCCGCGCCGTGGTCTCACTCCGCGATGCCCACCACCAGCCAGATGAACGCGGCCCCCGCCACCGTGCACAGCAGCGTCGAGCGCGCCGGATGCTCGTGGTGCGCCTCCGGGAGGATCTCGGCGGCCGCCAGGTAGAGCAGCGCGCCGCCGAAGAAGCCGAGATATCCGCCGAGCAGTTGCTCCGGAATGGTGAACAGGAGCGTCGACGCGGCGCCCACGACCGGGGCCACCGCGTCCGCGAAGAGCATCGCGAGGGCCTTGCGGCGGGCGTTCCCGTACAGACTGGTGAGCGTGTACGTGTTGAAGCCGTCCGCGAAGTCGTGGGCGACGACCGCGAGCGCGACCGCCACCCCCATGCCGCCGCCCACCTGGAACGCGGCGCCGATCGCGACACCGTCCATGGCGCTGTGGCCGACCATCGCGCCCGCCGCCGTCAGGCCCACCTGCGGGACCCGGCCGTTCGTGTGCTCGTCCGCCCCGTGGGCGGCGTGGCGGCCCGCCAGGAGGTGTTCCACCAGGTGCGCGGCGAGGAATCCCGCGACGAACAGGAGCAGCGCGGCGGGTACGCCGAAGACCGGTCCGCCCGCGGCGTCGAGCGCCTCCGGCAGCAGGTCGAGGCCGACCACGCCGAGCATGAGACCGCCCGCGAGGCCGAGGACGAGATGGCGCCGGTCGGTGACCCGCTGGGCCGTCCAGCCGCCCACCAGGGTCATCACAAAGGCGCCGAGCGCCACGAACACCGCCATGGGCCCTTGCTAGCCGATTGACCCCCTGCCCCGCACATCCACATCCGGTCGCGGAGCGCGCACCGATCCGTTTCCGTCCCGTACGAGAGGAGCCCCGGCCATGGCAGACACCGAAGCAGCCGCCTGCGGGGCGACCCCGGCGGTGTCCCTCGAACAGGTGGCGGCCGTCCATGAGCCGGCCGCCGGGTCCGGCGGGCGGTCCGCGGGCCTCGTGGTGGGCGTCGGGGCGGCCAGGGGCGTACCGGCCGATGAAGTTCTCGGCCTGGTGCGGGACACCCTCCGGGACGCGGGGCTGTCTCCGGCCTGCGTCACCGCGCTGGCGACCGTCGACGCGAAGGCCGATGAGCCCGGCATCATCGCGGCGGCGGCGCGACTCGGGGTACCGGTCGTGACGTACGCGGCCGACGAGCTGGCCGGTGTCGACGTGCCGAACCCGTCCTACGCGCCGCTCGCCGCCACGGGTACACCGTCCGTGGCGGAGGCCTCCGCATTGTGCGGCGGCGGTGAACTCCTCGTGCCCAAGCGGAAGTCGGCGCCGGCCGGGCGGGCGCCCATGGCAACCTGTGCCGTCGCGCGCCACGCGCCTCTCGTACGGGGCGCCGCGCGTGCCCCCATCTCGTCCGAACGGAACAGGCAGAGCAATCAAGGAGTTCCAGTGACCAGCCCGCCCGCACTGCTCATCGCCGGACACGGCATCCGGGACGAGGCCGGGGCGAACGCCTTCCGGGACTTCGTGGGCGAACTCGCCCGCCGCGACCCCGGACTGCCGGTCGCCGGCGGCTTCACCGCGTCCTCGTCCTCGTCGCCGTCGCCGTCGCCGTCGCTCGGCGATGCGGTCGCCGAGCTCGTGGACCTCGGGGCGGAACGCGTCGCGGCCGTCCCGCTGACGCTGGTGCCGCCCGGGAACGCGGCGGACGGCCTGTACGCGGCGCTCGGCGGTGCGCAGGAGCGTCACCCCGGCCTGGCGTACTCCTGCGGGCGCCCGCTCGGCCCGCATCCCTCGCTCCTGAAGGTCCTGGCCCGCCGTGTGGACGAGGCGCTCGGCGGCCCGGCCCGCACGCCCGGCGACCGCGCGGACGTCATGGTGCTGCTCGTGGGCGACGGTTCGACGGACCCGGAGGCCAACGCCGACGTGCACAGGGCGGCCCGGCTGCTGTGGGAAGGGCGCGGTTACGCGGGTGTGGAGACGGCGTTCGTGTCGCTCGCCGCGCCGGACGTGCCCTCCGGCCTCGACCGCTGTGTGCGTCTTGGCGCGTCCCGGATCGTCGTCCTGCCCTACTTCCTGTTCACCGGCACCCTGCCGGAGCGGATTTGCCAGCAGACGGACGGCTGGGCGGCGGCGCAGCCGGGCATCGAGGTGCATCCGGCGGATGTGATCGGCCCCGCCGGGGAACTGCTCGACCTCGTCATGGAGCGCTACCGGGAGGCGGCGGCCGACGGCGCCCCTGTGCCGGGCTCCGCCGCCGGAACGGACCACGGATCCCATGCACCTGCCCGCTGACCACGACGGCGGCCCCGACCTGCGGCATCACGGCGATGCAGAGGTCCGCGGCGCCGAAGACCTGACCGACCTCGCGGTGAACGTCCGCGCGAACACCCCGCCCGCCTGGCTCAAGCAGCACCTCGCCGCATCGCTGGACGGCCTTGCCGCCTATCCGGACGGCCGCGCGGCACGGGCGGCCGTGGCGGCGCGGCACGGCGTGCCGCCGGACCGGGTGCTGCTCACGTCGGGTGCGGCGGAGGCCTTCGTGCTGCTCGCCCGCGCCCTGAAGGTGCGCCAGCCGGTGGTGGTCCACCCGCAGTTCACCGAGCCCGAGGCGGCGCTGCGGGACGCGGGGCATGCGGTGGGCCGGGTCCTGCTCCGCGATGAGGACGGGTTCCGGCTCTCGGGGGCGACGGTCCCGGAGGGCGCCGACCTGGTCGTGATCGGCAATCCGACGAACCCGACGTCCGTGCTCCACCCCTCCGCCTCGATCGCCTCACTCGCCCGCCCCGGACGGTTCCTGGTGGTGGACGAGGCGTTCATGGACGCGGTGCCGGACGAGCGGGAGGCGCTTGCGGGGCGTACGGACGTGCCGGGGCTCGTGGTGCTGCGCAGCCTCACCAAGACGTGGGGCCTCGCGGGGCTGCGGATCGGTTACGTCCTGTCCGATCCGGAGACGATCGCGACGCTCGCCGCGGCGCAGCCGCTCTGGCCGGTTTCCTCGCCCGCGCTCGCGGCGGCGGAGGTGTGCGTGGCGCCTGCGGCGCTGGCGGAGGCCTCTGCGGCGGCTGTGCGGATCGCCGCGGACCGGGCTTATCTCCTGGACGGGCTGCGGGAGTTCGCCCCCTTCGGGGTGCGGGCCGTGGAGCCCGCACAGGGCCCCTTCATCCTGGTCCGGGCCCCCGGGGCCCCGGCCCTCCGTGACCGCCTGCGGGAGCGGGGCTTCGCCTTGCGGCGGGGGGATACGTTTCCGGGGCTGGGAGAGGAGTGGCTTCGGGTGGCCGTGCGGGACGTCGAGACCACGGATCGGTTGCTGGCGGCGGTGCGGGGAGTCCTGGGGGGCTGAAACCGGGGTTCTGGTTGCCGTCATCACCGGCTTCGCCGAGTTCGTCCTCAAACGCCGGACGGGCTGGACCACCAGCTCGTCCGGCGTTCGAGAACCCCCTGGCCTCAGCCCCTGCGCCCCCGGCGAGTCATCGCCACCGCCCCGCCCCCCGCGGCGAGCAGCACGACCGCGCCGGCCACCAGGTACGGCGTGGACGAGTTCCCTCCGGTCTCGGCGAGGTTCGCCTCCTGCGGCTTGTCGGCGACCGGCTTCTCCTCCGTGCCGCCCTGCGGCTGCGGCTGCGGCTTGGCGGGAGTCGAGGGCTCGGGCTTCGCGGCCGCCGCGGGCGTCTCGCACGACGCGCCCGCGAGCGTCACCGTCCCCTCCACCTCCGCGACGTTCAGCTTCAGGGGATTCACGGACACCTTCAATTCGAGCGCGGTGGCCGCCGCCGTACGCGACGTCGTGTGCGTCTTCGACAGGTCGAGCCGCACCTCCCCGACCCCCGGCACCTTCACCTGCGTCGTGCCGCCCGCCGACAGCGTGATCTTCTTGCCGAGCACGGTCACGCCGCCCAAGAGGTTCGCCTCGGCGACGGGCTTCTTGCCCGCCGCGCAGACCGCCTTGGACGTCACCTGCTCGACCTCGATCAGGGACAGCAGCGGCAGGCCCGGCACGTGCACCTTCGCCCGCGCGATGTTGCTGTAGCCCTCCGCCTTGCCTTCCTCGACGGTCGCCTTCGCGGTGGCGACGTCCGCCCGGAGCACGCTGAACGGCTGCCCGCCGTCGACACCGTCCAGCTTCGCGGTGAGCGCGGTCTTCTCGGCGCTGGCGGGCGCCTGCACTTCGTTGAGGGCGACCCTGAGCGGGGCGTTCACGGTCTTGTTGAGCAGGGACACATCGAGCCCGGTGCGCAGCACGACGGCGTTCGCGCGGCCCTTGTCGCCGCCCGTCGCCGAGGCCGGTCCCGCGGTGGCGAGCGCCGCGGGACCCGCGACGAGGACGGTGGCGGTGGCGATCACGCCGAGGCGGCGTGCGGGCAGGCGGAAGGTGTTGCTGTTCAAGGTGGTGGAACCCCCACAAGAGTTACGGAGCCGCCGGAAGCCTCGCGCTTCGCTGGATGGGGACATCGCATGAGCACGACACCGGCAACATCGACAGGGGGAATCTTTACGCACTGAGAGTGAATAGCCAGCGACCAAGCGTGAGTTCACTCCAAAGGGAGGTTTCCGTCCCTGCTTTCGAATCTTGCGGCACGGACGTTCCCCTCAGTCACCCGAGCAACTCCCTGGCTCGAACACGGCGGTTGACGCCCGGTGCGGTGGCCGAATGATGTGCAACGAACCGAGGACCGTGCACGTAACGCTCCGTCAATATGAGTCCCATGAGCGCAGAAAGCATGGAGAGCCTGGCGAGCCCGGAGAGCCCGCAGCAGAGGCGGGACACGAGCGGCGGGGAATGGTCCGCGCAGGGCGGGTACGGCGTGCGGTTCGAGTGGGGGCCCGAGGGGGCCCGGCGGCTCATGGCGGGCGGCGACGCGGACGCGGGGTGCCTGGTCGTCGTCGACGTACTGTCGTTCTCGACGGCGGTTTCGGTGGCGGTGGACGCGGGGACGAGGGTCTTCCCCTACGCATGGCGGGACGAGAGCGCCGTCGCCTTCGCCGCGGGACGGGGTGCCGAACTGGCGGTGGGGCGGCGCGCGATGAGCTCCGCGTCGCCGTGGTCCCTCTCCCCCGCCGCACTGCGCCGGGCCCCCTTCACGCCCCGGCTCGTGCTGCCCTCGCCCAACGGGTCGGCGATCGCCGCGGCCGCGGGGGCGTCGGGGGTGGTGGTCGCGGGGTGCCTCAGGAACGCGGCGGCGGTGGGGAGTTGGCTGGTGGAGCAGGGCTACGGGGGGTCTCACCGGCCAGTCGCCGTGGTCGCCGCCGGTGAGCGGTGGCCCGACGGGAGCTTGCGGCCCGCGGTGGAGGATCTGCTGGGGGCGGGGGCGGTGATCTCCGCGATGCGGGGGGTTTCGCTGTCGCCGGAGGCGGGCGTCGCTGCGGGCGCGTTCCAGTCGTGCGGCGATGTCGCCTCGGCTGTCGCCGACTGCGCGTCGGGGCGGGAACTTCGGGGCTACGGCTTCGCGGAGGATGTGACGGTGGCCGTGGAGGCGGGGGGATCCGAGGGGGTACCGGTACTGATGGACGGGGCCTTCTTCGCCCCCGCCCTGCCGCTTCCCGACTGCGTCTGATTGCGGCTCCGGCGCGCAGGGGTCTGGGGCGCAGGGGCTCCGGCACACAGGGGGTTCTGGCGCGCAGGGGCACCGTCCGCGCAGGGGCACCGTCCGCGCAAGCCCCCCCCATCCACGCAGGGGTTCCGGCGCGCAGGGGTCTGGGGCGCAGGGCCCCCGTCCGCGCAAGGGCCCGTCCACGCAGGGGTTCCGGCGCGCAAGGGCCCCGCCCGCGCAGGGCCCCCGTCTGCGCAAGACCCCCCACCACGCAGGGATTCCCGCACGCAGGGCACCGTCCGCGCTAGGCCCCCGCCCGCGCAGGGGCTCCGCCGCGCAGGGCCCCCGCCCCAGACCCCGGGCAGGCCTCACCCCGGCCGGGCCGGACCTATCCAGCCCGGCCGGAATCATCCAGCCCGTCCGGCGTTTGAGGACGAACTCGGCGGAGCCGGTGATCAGCGGCCAACAGCGCCCCGCCTACCCCCCGGTGATCAGCGGTCACCGGCGCCGCGCCCCGCCTACCCCACCACCCTCCCGTTCAGCACAACCCTCCGCGGCGCGGCAAGCACCCCCACGTCCTGCCGGGGGTCCTCGCCGTACACCACCAGATCCGCCGGGGCCCCCTCCTCCAGGCCAGGGCGTCCCAGCCAGGACCTCGCGCCCCACGTCGTCGCCGACAGCGCGTCCACCGCCGGGATTCCGGCGAGCCGCAGCTCGGCCACCTCGGCGGCGACCAGGCCGTGGGCCAGCGAGCCTCCCGCGTCCGTGCCGGCAAAGACCGGCACCCCGGCGTCGTACGCGGCCCGCACCGTGTCGTAGCGCCGTTCGTACAGCCGCCGCATGTGCCGCGACCACTTCGGGAACTTCGCCTCGCCGCCGTCCGCGAGCTGCGGGAACGTCGCGATGTTCACCAGCGTCGGGACGATCGCGACGCCCCGCTCGGCGAACAGCGGAATGGTCTCCTCGGTCAGCCCGGTGGCGTGCTCGATGCAGTCGATGCCCGCCTCCACCAGGTCCCGCAGGGAATCCTCGGCGAAGCAGTGCGCCGTCACCCGCGCGCCCAGGCGGTGCGCCTCCGCGATCGCCGCCTCCACCTCGGCCCGCGGCCAGCACGCCGTCAAGTCACCCGCGTCGCGGTCGATCCAGTCGCCGACCAGCTTGACCCAGCCGTCGCCGCGCCGCGCCTCCTGCGCGACGTAGGCGACGAGGTCGGCGGGCTCGATCTCGTGGGCGTAGTTGCGGATGTAGCGGCGCGTGCGCGCGATGTGGCGGCCCGCCCGGATGATCTTCGGAAGGTCCTCGCGGTCGTCGATCCAGCGCGTGTCGGAGGGGGAGCCCGCGTCGCGGATGAGGAGCGCGCCGATCTCCCGGTCGGTCAGCGCCTGCTTCTCCGCCGTGTCCGCGTCCACCGGACCGTGCGCGTCCAGGCCGACGTGGCAGTGCGCGTCGACCAGGCCGGGGAGCGTCCAGCCGTCGACCGTGACGTCCGGCGCCGCCGCCGGGCGGTCATAGGTCACCCGACCCCCGACCACCCACAATTCGTCCCGGACCTCGTCCGGGCCGACGAGCACCCGCCCCTTGACGTGCAGCACCGTGTGATCGCTCATGTACAGCAGCTTAGGAGCCTGTCGGTACGCTCGGTCCGGCAGCCCGAACGAACTCGTGAGCGAAGTGAGCAGCACCGTGACCCACCCCTTCCTTGACCTGGCACCCCTGAGTGCCCAGCACTTCGCCTCCATCGAGGAGCGCGTCGCCGGGCTGCTCTCCACCTCGCAGGACGTCGTGATCATGCAGGGCGAGGCGCTGCTTCCCCTGGAGGGCTGTATCCGGGGCGCGGCGCAGCCGGGCACGACCGCGCTGAACGTCATCACCGGGCCGTACGGGCAGACCTTCGGCAATTGGCTGCGCGACTGCGGGGCGACCGTCGTGGACCTCGCCGTCCCCTTCCACACGGCCGTGACGGCGGAGCAGGTGCGCGAGGCGCTCGCCGCGCACCCGGAGATCGACTTCGTCTCGCTCGTCCACGCCGAGGCCGCGACCGGCAACACCAACCCCGTAGCCGAGATCGGTGAGGTCGTCCGCGAGCACGGCGCCCTCTTCATGCTCGACGCCGTCGCGTCGGTGGCCGCCGAGCCGCTGCTTCCCGACGCCTGGGGCGTGGACCTGTGCGTGATCGGCGCCCAGAAGGCGATGGGCGGCCCCGCGGGCGTATCGGCCGTCTCCGTGAGCGAGCGGGCCTGGACGCGGCTCGCCGCCAATCCGCAGGCGCCCCGCCGCTCGTACCTCTCCCTCCTGGACTGGAAGGAGCGGTGGATCGACGGCGGGCGCAAGGCGCTGCTCCACGCCCCGGCGCAGCTGGAGATGCTCGCGCTCGAAGCGTGCGTGGAGCGCATCGAGGCGGAGGGGCCCGACGCCCTGATGGCGCGGCACGCGACGGCCGCCGCCGCGACCCGTGCGGGGGCGATCGCGCTGGGCGGCGGGCTCGAGCCCTACGTCCACGAGGCGCGGGACGCCGCTCCGGTCGCCACGACGCTGCGTGCCCCTCAGGGTGTGGACGCCTCGCTGCTGGTCGCCAAGGCGCTGGCCGCGGACCCGGTGCTTCCGCTGGTCGCGGGCGGCGGCGCGCTGGCCAAGGAGATGATCCGGGTGAACCACTACGGCCCGGACGCGACCCGTGGCGTCGTGCACGCCTCGCTGGCCGCCCTGGGCGCCGCGATGGGCGAAGCGGGGCTGGCGGTCGACCTCGAAGCGGCCCGGCGCGCGGTGACGGCCGCCTGGCAGTAGGGGACGGCGCGCTTTCCACCGCGGGGGGCCGATCCACCGCGGGGGGCCGATCCACCGCAGGAGCCGACCCACCGCGGGGGCCGGCCCACCACAGCGACCGAAGCCGCGGAAGGCGCCCCGTCTTCCCCGCCGCGCCGGATCCATGCCGGCGCGGCGCCCGGCCAAGCTCACAGCGAACAGCGAACGCGCCGAGGGGCCCGCATGGCAGCGTGACCGCCATGACCACGCTCCCGGACGGCCGCCCCGTGCCCGACCCGACCGCGGGCGAGCCGGCGATGCTGACGGACTGGCTCGACTTCCACCGCGAGACGCTCGCGATGAAGTGCTCCGGCCTCGATGACGCGCAGACCCGTCTCACGGCGGTCCCGTCCTCGTCCCTGACCCTGCTCGGCCTCGTGCAGCACCTGGCCGAGGTGGAGCGGAACTGGTTCCAGCGGGTGCTCGCCGGGCGGGACGTGCCGCCGGTGTACGGGGACCCTGCCGGAGGTTTCGCCCTGGACCCGCAGCGGTCGTACGGCCAGGCCCTGGCCGTGTGGCGGCGCGAGGTGGCGGTGAGCCGGGAGATCTGCGAGGGGCGTTCGCCGGACGACGTCGGGCGGCTGAGCGAGCGGGAGGCCGCCGTGGCGGGCAGCGCCGAGGTGAGCCTGCGCTGGATCCTGGTCCACCTCATCGAGGAGTACGCGCGGCACAACGGTCACGCCGATCTCCTCAGGGAGGGAATCGACGGGGTAACGGGGCCGTAAATGCTCTACGTAAATTCACGGACGCATTCTCACCGCTTCTTTATCCACTTTATCAGCACAGCTTCCCGTATTCTTCTGCCCGCTTTTCAGGGACCTAAACACTAAGGTTTCAGCAACACACAGTCTCACAATTCGGACATGCTTCGAGGGAGTTACGCTTCTGTGACGTACTCCACATCGCGCCCGGAATGTTCTCTATGACCCCGTCAAATCAGGCCAAATCGCCGAGTTCTCCTGCGGGCGCGCACCCCCGCGTGATAACACATGGGGCGCTCTGACGTAACCCCTCCCGCCGATGCAATTAAAGAAATTGCTCGGTAAATTCAATCCGCATGACCGCTGCACAAGCCGATCTACCGACCGACCTGCTAGCGAATTCCCTGGAAATGCCCGAGGGGTTGCGCCTCGACACCCCCGACGTCGCCGACGGTGCCGCGATCTGGCGGATCGCCCGCGACTCGAAGGTGTTGGACCTCAACTCCTCGTACAGCTACCTGCTGTGGTGCCGTGACTTCGCGGCGACCTCCGTGGTGGCCAGGGACGCGAAGGGTGAGCCCGCCGGGTTCATCACCGGCTACATCAGGCCAGAGCGGCCACGCACCCTGGTGGTCTGGCAGGTTGCCGTCGACCAGGCGCACCGAGGCCGCGGCCTCGCCGGTGCGCTGCTCGACGGTCTGACCGCCAAGGTCGCCGCCGACCGGGAGCTGGTCTCGGTCGAGACGACCATCACGCCGGACAACGCCCCGTCCCAGCGGCTCTTCACCTCGTACGCACAGCGCCACGGAGCGTCGGTCGAGCGCACGGTGCTCTTCGACGCCGGGCTCTTCCCCGAAGAGGGGCACGAGCCCGAGGTCCTGTACCTGATAGAGCCGATCACCAAGACCGGGCAGGCCGCGCAGACCGGGCCGGTCGAGCCAGTCGGCTGAGTTCCGCCCTTCCCCCCACGCACCACCCGTTCCCCCCCACCTCCCACGTCTTTCCATCTCCCAGGAGATCTGCTGTGACCATCACCCAGCCCGACCTGAGCGTCTTCGAGACCCTGGAGTCGGAGGTGCGCAGCTACTGCCGCGGTTGGCCCACCATCTTCGACCGTGCGCAGGGCAGCCGCATGTTCGACGAGGACGGCCACTCGTACCTCGACTTCTTCGCCGGGGCCGGGTCGCTCAACTACGGCCACAACAACCCGGTCCTCAAACGCGCCCTGATCGACTACCTGGAGCGCGACAGCATCGTCCACGGCCTGGACATGTCGACGACCGCCAAGCGCGCGTTCCTCGAGTCGTTCCAGAACATCATCCTGCGCCCGCGTGACCTGCCCTACAAGGTCATGTTCCCGGGCCCGACGGGCACCAACGCCGTCGAGTCCGCGCTGAAGCTGGCGCGCAAGGTCAAGGGCCGCGAGTCGATCGTGTCGTTCACGAACGCCTTCCACGGCATGTCGCTCGGCTCGCTCGCGGTGACCGGAAACGCCTTCAAGCGCGCCGGTGCCGGCATCCCGCTGGTGCACGGCACGCCGATGCCGTTCGACCACTACTTCGACGGCAAGACCCCCGACTTCATCTGGTTCGAGCGGCTGCTCGAGGACCAGGGCTCCGGCCTCAACCAGCCCGCCGCCGTGATCGTCGAGACGGTGCAGGGCGAGGGCGGCATCAACGTCGCCCGCGCCGAGTGGCTGCGCAAGCTCGCCGAGGTGTGCGAGCGCTGGGACATGCTCCTGATCGTCGACGACATCCAGATGGGCTGCGGCCGTACCGGCGCGTTCTTCTCCTTCGAAGAGGCGGGCATCACGCCGGACATCGTGACGGTGTCCAAGTCCATCAGCGGCTACGGCCTGCCGATGGCGCTGACCCTGTTCAAGCCGGAGCTGGACATCTGGGAGCCGGGCGAGCACAACGGCACCTTCCGCGGCAACAACGCCGCGTTCGTCACGGCCGCCGCCGCCCTGGAGACCTACTGGTCCGACGGCCCGGCCATGGAGAAGCAGACCCGTGCCCGCGGCGAGCAGATCGAAGAGGCCTTCGCCGCGATCGCCGACGAGAACCCCGGCGCCATCAAGGAGTACCGCGGCCGCGGTCTCGTCTGGGGCATGGAGTTCATCGACAAGGCACGTGCGGGCGCCATCGCCAAACGCGCCTTCGAACTGGGCCTGCTCATCGAGACGTCCGGGCCCGAGAGCGAGGTCGTCAAGCTCCTTCCGGCGCTGACGATCACCGCCGACGAACTGGACGAAGGGCTTCGTACCCTCGCCCGTGCGGTGCGCGAGACCGCCTGAGCGATTTCGAGCCAGTTCTTCACCCCCGTAAGAGAAAAGGAACCAACTCACCGTGATCGTCCGTTCGTTCAAGGACATTGAAGGCACCGACCGGCACGTGAAGTCCGCGTCCGGCACCTGGGAGAGCAAGCGCATCGTCCTCGCGAAGGAGCGAGTGGGCTTCTCGGTCCACGAGACCATCCTGTACGCGGGTACGGAGACGTCGATGTGGTACGCCAACCACATCGAGGCCGTCGTCTGCACCAAGGGAGAGGCCGAGCTGACCGACGACACGACCGGCAAGAAGTACACGATCACGCCGGGGACCATGTACCTGCTCGACGGGCACGAGAAGCACACGATGCGGATCAAGGAGGACTTCCACTGCATCTGCGTCTTCAACCCGCCCGTCACCGGTCGTGAGGACCACGACGAGAACGGCGTGTACCCGCTGCTCACGGAGCCGGAGCCGACGGCCTGAACCGCCGCGACCCGCGCTGAGCTCCGGCTCCGCGCCACAGGGCTGAGACACGCCCCCTGAATCTCCCCCGCCGCCCTCTTCCTCTGGGCGGCGGGGGTGTGCATCCCGGAAAGGGCCGTACGAGAGGAGAGGCAGGCAACACCATGACCACCGCACCCGAACGCACCGCCGACCTGTACCCGACGCGAGGCACCGAAGAGGTCCTCATCGAGCGCAAGGACCCCGTCGTGTGGTCCGCGCCGGGTACGCCGGGGCCGATCGAGGCCAATGAACTGGCGGGGTTCGAACGGGACGGTTTCCTGGCGATCGACCAGCTCATCACTCCGGACGAGGTGAACCTCTACCACTCGGAGCTGGAGCGGTTGATCGACGACCCCACGATGCGGGCGGACGACCGCTCCATCGTGGAGCCGCGCTCACAGGAGATCCGCACCATCTTTGAGGTGCACAAGATCAGCGAGCTGTTCGCGAGGCTCGCAGCCGACCCGCGAGTGGTGGGTCGGGCCCGGCAGATCCTGGGGTCCGACGTGTACGTCCACCAGTCCCGGATCAACGTGAAGCCCGGCTTCGGAGCCTCCGGGTTCTACTGGCACTCGGACTTCGAGACCTGGCACGCCGAGGACGGACTCGCGAACATGCGGACCGTCTCCGTCTCGATCGCGCTCACCAAGAATTACGACACCAACGGCGGCCTCATGATCATGCCGGGGTCGCACAAGACGTTCCTCGGCTGTGAAGGCGCGACGCCGAAGGACAACTACAAGCGGTCCCTGCAGATGCAGGACGCGGGCATTCCCTCGGACGAGACGCTGACCAGCCTCGCCGCTGACTACGGCATCCGGCTCTTCACCGGTGAGGCGGGCTCTGCCACCTGGTTCGACTGCAATGCCATGCACGGTTCGGGGGACAACATCACGCCGTTCCCGCGAAGCAACGTCTTCATCGTGTTCAACAGCGTGGAGAACACGGCGGTGGAGCCGTTCTCGGCGCCGGTACGGCGGCCGGAATACATTGGGGCCCGGGACTTCACTCCGGTGAAGTAAGCGGTCTCGTAGGAGAGTTGGCCCGGCACCCGGGGGTGCCGGGCCACACTTGGCTCCCGGTTCAGCAGCCCCGGTTCACAGCGCCGGGTAGTCCGTGTAGCCCTTCTCCGTGCCGCCGAAGAACGTCGCCGTGTCGGGCGAGTTGTACGGGCCGCCGGCCTTGAGGCGGGCCGGCAGGTCGGGGTTGGCGAGGAACAGCGCGCCGAACGCGACGACGTCCGCCGTGCCGTCCTCGACGAGGGCGAGGGCGTCGGATCCGGTGGGGCCCTCGGTGGCCGGGTTCAGGACGAAGGTTCCGTCGAAGCCGCCGCGCAGCGTGTTCACCAGATCGCGGATCGGCCCGGCCTCCATGACGTGCAGGTACGCAAGACCCAGGGCGCTCAGCTCCTTCACCAGGAGGGTGTACGTGGCTTCGAGGCCGTCCGCGGGCTCGGAGATGCTGTTGAAGGGGTTACCCGGCGAGAGGCGCAGGCCGGTGCGGGCGGCGCCGATCTCCGCCGCGACCGCCCTTGCCGTCTCGACCGCGAAACGGATGCGGTTCTCGGGGGCGCCGCCCCATTCGTCGGTGCGCAGGTTCGAGCCGGGCGCCAGGAACTGGTGGATCAAGTAGCCGTTGGCGCCGTGCAGTTCGACTCCGTCGAAGCCCGCGTCGATCGCGTTGCGGGCGGCGCTCACGAAGTCCTCGATGGTGGCGCGGACCTCGTCGCCGGTCAGTTCGCGGGGCGTGACGAAGTCCTTGGGACCCTCGGCCGTGTACACCTGGCCCTCGGCCGCGACGGCCGAGGGGGCGACGTTCAGCGAGCCGTCGGAGAACAGCACCGGGTGGCCGATGCGGCCCGCGTGCATGAGCTGGGCGAAGATCCGGCCGCCTGCGGCGTGGACGGCGGAGGTGACCTTGCGCCAGGACTCGACCTGCTCCGCGGAGTGCAGGCCCGGGGTGTCCGGGTAGCCCTGGCCGATGAGCGAGGGCTGGATGCCCTCGGTGATGATCAGGCCCGCCGAGGCGCGCTGGGCGTAGTACTCGGCGGTGAGTTCCGTGGCGGTGGCGTCCGCGCCCGCGCGGCTCCGGGTCATCGGGGCCATGGCTATGCGGTTGCTCAGGGGCGTGCCGGCGAGGTCGAGGGAGTCGAAGGCGGTGGTCATCGGGGGCTCCTGGGGGAGTATTTATTGGTCGGCCAATTAATTGAACCGGGCGCCACCCTAACTCATTCCTTGGCCGGCCAAGTTAATCTGGTGGGACTGGACCGCGCCCCCGACTGCCCCCTGCCGGCGTCGTGTCGCCTCGCCTACCGCCCTCCCAGGAGTACCGATGAAAGACCCGGCCGAGCCCGCCTGTCCCCTCCCCACCGCGCAACGGCGGGGTCCCGTCAGCCACACCGTGAGCCGGGTGGCCCGGCTGCACCGGATCGCGGCGGGCAAGGTGCTGAAGGAGGTCGGGCTCTACCCCGGTCAGGAGTTCGTGATGATGTACCTGTGGGACGCGGGGGCCGCGCGGCAGTCCGACATCATCAAGGCGGTGGGCCTGGACCCGTCGACGGTCACGAAAATGCTGCAACGCCTTGAGCAGGCAGGACACGTCCAGCGCCGCCCGGACCCGGACGACCGCCGCGGGGTGCTCGTGGAGGCCACGGAGGCGAGCTGCGGGCTGCTGGCGGACGTGGAACAGGCCTGGGCCGATCTGGAGGACCAGACCCTGGCGGGCTTCGACGCCCGGGACCGCGCGGAGCTGTCACGGCTGCTCGGGCGGGTGGAGGCGAACTTGTGCACGGACACGGCGGAGTGTGCGCGGGATGCGGAGGGCAGGGCTTAGCGGGGCGCACCGGTGACCGCCGCACCGGTGGCCACCGGGCCGGGAAAGCCGCGCGGGTCAGAGCCAGGCCAGCGATGCCGCTCGGTTCAGGACGTGCTCCGCGGCGGACTCGTCGCCGGAGAGCCCCCTGGGAACCCCCGCGGGGTCCACCCTGCCGCCCATGAGCAGGCAGAAGTCCACCGGGTCGAGGACAAGCTCCGCGCTCACCGGCTCCGCCCCGTTGCCCAGGATCCACGAGACCTCGCCGCCGTCCCCCGCGACGGTCAGCGCGACGGCCGGTGCCGTCGCGCCGAGGGCGAGTCCCAGGATCCGCACGGCCAGCCGCACCAGCTGCCACAGGTGGGGCGTGCGGGGCGGCGGAACCGGCAGGTCCAGAGCCCTGCCGATGTCCTCCGTGTGCACCCACGCCTCGAAGGCCCTGACCAGGAAGTGGTCCGCCAGCGGGAGCCGGGCGCCCATCAGCGTCGTCGCCCGGCCCGCCAGTTCCGGATCGTGCGCCTCCGGTGCGGAAAGCAGCGCGTTCGCCTGGTTGCGCCAGGACGCGACGGTCTCGGCGGGGGTACGGCCGCGCTCACGGGCGAGGACCTCCTCCGTACGGGCCGCCCACGCCTCGCGCCACGACGTGCCGTCCACGCCGTCGAACTCCCCCGGCACCCGCAGGCCGAGGCGCACGGCTAGCGGCTCGTCCGCGGCCAGCAGATGCGCGACCGTGTCGTGCACGTCCCAGTCGTGCACGACGGGAACCCCCCACGCCCCGCGGTCGTCTAGCTCCCCGAGGAGCGCCTGGAGCCCGGCGACGCCGGCGGCGTACGGCGCCGCGTGCGAAGCCGTGCGGGAAGCCGCGGGACGGGTGCGCAGAGCCAGGGCCAGGCCCCGCCCGGCGGGAGCGGCCCCGTTGGTGACGGGCGGCCCGTCCAGGTCCCGTACCACCGCCCGCAGCCGCGCCGCCTCCGCCGCGCACGGATCGCAGTCGGCCAGATGCGGCGCGAGGGTCCGCTCGTCCCCCGGCATGAGCGCGCCGACGGCCCAGGCCCCGAGAAGTTCGCGTACGGCTTCGTGATCCGTGGTCATCACGCGCCTCTTTCGCCTGGAGCGTCGGCAAGTGCCGGGTCGGGTGGTTCGGTCAGGGCTTCGGCCAGCTTGCGCAGGGCCGTGCGTAATCGGGTCTTCGCCGTTCCCTCGGGAATGCCGAGTTCCACGGCCGCCTGACGGTACGTGCAGCCCGCGAAGTACGCCAGGTGCACCACCTGGCGCTGCGGGAGCGGCAGCCTGGCCAGTGCGGAGTGCAGGAGCAGGGAGCGTTCTCGTGCCATGACCACGTCTTCCGGGGGCGGGTCCGGGGTGGGGATGGTGTGCAGGGTCGTGTCGTCGGCATGGGCCGCCTTGCGGTGGCGCTCCTCGCCGCGTACCCAGTCCACCGCCCGGCGATGCGCCAGCATGCTCAGCCAGGTGCGCAGACTGCCCCGCCGCGCGTCGAACGCGTAGGGCCGCGACCAGAGATGGGCGAAGACCTCCTGGGCGACGTCCTCCGCCCCGGCGGGGCTGCGGGTGACGCGTCCGGCGATGCGGTGGACGAGCGGGCCGTAGGTGTCGTAGACCTCGGCGAGGGCCGTCTCGTCGCCGTACACCAGGCGCTGGTGCAGGTCGGTGTCCGGATGGGACTGTTCCGCCACTGAACACCACCGCCTCGTGAGGCCACGCCGTGCTGCCTTCCTAGCGCCCCGCCGCCCCTCGCGCCAGTGTTCAGCCGGAGAGCACGTCAAGGATCCTGTCCACGTCCGCCTCCGTGTTGTACAGATGGAACGAGGCTCGCAGGTGTCCCGCCCGCGCGGACGTGAAGATCCCGGCCTGCCGCAACTCGGCTTCCTTGCCGCCGAGTCCGGGGACCGCGACGATCGCGGACTCGCCGGGCACCGGCTCGTGTCCCAGTTCGGCGAGCCCCGCGCGGTAGCGGGCCGCCAGCGCCGTGTCGTGGGCGTGCACCGCCTCGACGCCGGTCGCCTCGATGTGCGCGAGCGACGCGGCTGCTCCGTGGTAGGCGAGGAAGGCGGGCGGTTCGTCGAACCGGCGCGCGTCGGGGGCGAGTTCGGACAGCGGTCCGTACGTGGAGTGCCAGCTGTCCGCCGAGGCCATCCACCCGGCGTGCAGCGGGACGAGGGATTCCTGCGCCTCCTCGCCCACGGTCAGGAACGAGGTGCCGCGCGGGCAGAGCAGCCACTTGAAGGCACCGGTGACGGTGTAGTCGTACGCGCTGGCGTCGAAGGGCAGCCAGCCCGCGGCCTGGGTGGCGTCGTTGAGGGTGCGGGCGCCGTGGGCGGCGGCGGCCGCGCGCAGCGCCGTGTCGTCGGCGATGCGGCCGTCGGCCGACTGCACGGCGGAGTACACGACCAGGGACGTGGTGGGGCGTACCGCTTCGGCGAGGTTTTCGAGGGGGGCGAAGCGGATCTTGAGGTCGCCGCGCACCACGAAGGGGTTGATGATCGAGCTGAAGTCCCCTTCGGGGAAGAGGATTTCGGATCCCGCCGGCTGCGCGGCGGCGATCAGCCCGCAGTGCACGGCGACCGAGCCGCCGACCGCCACCCGCCCGCCGGGCACGCCGACGATCCGCGCGAAGGACGCGCGGACCGCTTCCACGATCCCGAAGTCGCCCGCGCCGTCGCCCCTGCCCGCGCCGTTATCGGCCGCGAGGCGCTGGACCGCCTCGACCGCGCGGGCGGGCAGCAGGCCGCATTTGGCGGTGTCCAGATACGTCGACGTGGGCGCGAACTCGGCGCCGTTGTTGATCCCCATGGGATCAACCTTCGCGCTCGTTCACGTCCGCGTCCATTACGCGTCCGCCGACGCGGCCGGTCCGGTGACGGCTACGCGTCGTTGCTCCCGGTCTGCGGGACCGCGCAGCCGTCGGGGCCGCAGGCGTCGCCGTCCGCGAGGGTGGTGAGCGGTGAGCGGCTGCCCCATGCCTGTTCGAGGGCCTGCGCGAAGACGTCGGCGGGCTGGGCGCCGGAGACCCCGTACTTGCGGTCGAGGACGAAGAACGGCACGCCGTTCGCGCCCAGTTCGGCGGCCTCGCGCTCGTCGGTGCGGACGTCGTCGGCGTAGCGGGCGGGGTCGGCGAGGACCGCGCGCGCCTCGTCCGCGTCGAGACCGGCGGCGACCGCGAGCTCCACGAGGCGCTCGTCGTCGTCGAAGACGGAGCGCTCCTCGGCGAAGTTGGCGCGGTAGAGGAGCCCGAGCAGTTCGTCCTGCCTGCCCTGTTCCTTGGCGAAGTGCAGGAGGCGGTGCATGTCGAAGGTGCTGCCGTGGTCGCGGCCCTCGGTGAGGTAGTCGAGGCCTTCGGAGGAGGCGTTCACGCCGAGGTTCCGCTCGGCCTCCTTGGCCTGCTCCTCGCTCATGCCGTACTTCTTGGCGAGCATCGGGATCACGAGGCCGCTGTCGCCCTTGGCCCGCGAGGGGTCGAGCTCGAAGGAGCGGTGCACCACCTCGACGTCGTCGCGGTGCGGGAAGGAGGCGAGCGCCTTCTCGAAGCGGGCCTTTCCGACATAGCACCAGGGACAGGCGATATCGGACCAGATCTCGACGCGCATGTGACTAGCTCTCTCCAGGTCGAACGGTAGTGCGGAGGGTCCCTCCGGTCAGTTGAAGAACGTACGACCTGGCCCTGTCATTCCCGGACACCCCCGGTCGCCCCCGGGCCGCTCACTCCCCGGCCGGCACGGCGAGCCGCATCCGCAGGTGCGTGCCCGCGCCCTCGCCCGGCTGCGCGGGATGCCACCCGTGGCGGGCGTAGAAGGCCTGGGCGCGGCGGTTCTCCCGGTGGACGTCCAACGTGGCCACCCGGATGCCGTCGGCTCGCCACTCCTCCACGCAGGCGGCGTGCAGCGCCGTGCCAACCCCGGCGCGCCAGTGCCCGGGGTCGACGTGGAACTGGAAGAGCGCCACGGTGTCCGCCGCCTCGCCCTCGGGCATACGGAAGGACGCGAGGCCCACGATCCTGCCCTCGCGGACCGCGCACAGCACATGCCCGTCACGGCGCTCGACGGCTCCCCGCCACAGCACGGCCCCGTCGACGCCTTCGTCCGGCAGCCCTTCCGGGTAGTACGTGGCGCGGGCGCGCGCGTGCAGGGCCGCGAGGGCCGGGGCGTCGGCGGTGACGGCGGTGCGTATGACGGTCGGCATCACGGTCCGCATCGTGGTGGGGAGGGCAGAGTGGATCATGCTGCGAAAGACGCGTTTGCGGAGCTTTGGGTTCCAAGGCGGCTGAACTGGACGCGGTAGGCGCTCGGCGTGAGCCCGGTGCGGCGCACCAGGTGGCCGCGGAGCGAGTCGGCGGTGCCGAGCCCGCAGGCCTCGGCGACCCGGTCCATGGGGAGCTTCGTCGTCTCCAGGAGCTCCTTGGCCCGCTCGATGCGCTGGTGCAGGAGCCATTGCAGCGGACTCACCCCGCTCTCGGCGTGGAAGCGCCGGGTGAGGGTGCGCACGCTGACGCCCGCGTGCCGGGCCAGGTCGGTGAGCGTGAGCGGCTCGTCGAGGTGGCGCATGGCCCAGCCGCGGGTGTCGGCACAGGCGTTGCCGCGCTCGGGCGGCAGCGGGGTCTGGGTGAACTGGGTCTGGCCGCCGGGCCGTACGGGGGCGACGAGCGCGGCTCTGGCCACCTCGTTGGCCACGGCCGCTCCGTAGTCGGTGCGGATGACGTGCAGGCAGAGGTCGATCCCGGCGGCGTACCCGGAGGACGTCATGACCTGGCCGTCCTCCACGTAGAGGACGTCTCCCTTGAAGGTCGAGCGCCGGATAGCGGCTGCGCAGTTCCTCGGCGAGCTGCCAGTACGTGGTCGCGCTGCGCCCGTCGAGGAGCCCCGCCTCGGCGAGCACGAAGGCGCCGCTGCAGATGGAGGCGATGCGCCGGCCCGCCGCTGCGGCCTCGCGGACGGCGGCGACGGTCCCCGGGTCGGGTTCGTAGCGGCTTCCGGTGCCCGCGACCAGGAGGGTGTCCGCGTCGCGTACGGCGTCCAGGCCGTGCTCCACGTGGAGGCTGAGACCGCCGGTGGTGGCGACGGGGCCGGGCTGCGGGGTGCAGACGACCACCTCGTATCCGGGGCCGCCCGCGAGATCGACCTTTCCGAAGAGCATCTCGGGGATCGCGAGGTTGAACATCGACACGGGCGAGGGGGCGATGACGGCGACGCGGTGCGGCCGGTGGGCGGGCTTCGGGCGGGGCATGGCCAGAACCTCCGGAGGTATGGCGTTCAGGCCACTACTGTAGCCGCGCCGCCGTCCGCAGACTCATGGACATGGCAACGAACTCCCTCACCGAAGGCTCCCTCACCGTGGGGCACTCGGCGCAACCCGCACCCGCCCCGGGCGACGGCAGGCGCCGCACCTCCCCCGGCCTCACGCTCACCGCCGCCATGCTCGGTTTCGCCCTGATCACGCTCGACGCCTCCGTGGTGAACGTGGCGCTGCCCGCGATCGGCGACTCCCTGGGCGGCGGCATGTCCGGGCTCCAGTGGGTCGTGGACGCCTACACCCTCGCCTTCGCCGCCCTGATGCTCTCCACCGGCGCGTTCTCCGACCGGATCGGCGCGACCCGGGCGTACGCGATCGGCATCACGGTGTTCACCGCCGCGTCGGTGGCGTGCGGGCTCGCTCCCTCGCTGCCCGTGCTGATCGGCGCGCGGGTGGTGCAGGGCGTGGCGGCCGCCGTGGTCCTGCCCGCCTCGCTCTCGCTCGTGCGCCAGGCCTACGCGGACGCGGCCAGGCGGGCGCGTGCGGTGGCGATGTGGGCGGCGGGCGGTTCGGTGGCGGTGGCGCTCGGTCCGGTCGCGGGCGGCGCGCTGACCACCGCGTGGGACTGGAGCGGCATCTTCTTCATCAACCTCCCGCTGGGGGCGGTGGCGCTGGTGCTCCTGCTGCGGGCGCCGCGCTCGGAGCGGCGGCCCGCGCCGCTGGACGTGCCGGGCCAGTTGCTCGCGGTCCTGACGCTGACGGCCGTGACCTTCGCCGTCATCGAGGGCGGTACGGCGGGGCTGCTGGCCCTGGGCGTCGCGGTGGCGGCGGGTGCGGTGTTCCTGCGGACGGAGGCGCGGCAGGCGCATCCGGTGGTGCCGCTCGGTCTCTTCCGCGACCGGACGGTGGCGATCACCGTCGCGGCCGGGGCGGCGTGCAGTGTCGCCTTCTACGGGCTCGTCTTCGTCTTCAGCCTCTTCTTCCAGGAGGTACAGGGGCGTTCGGCGCTGTGGGCCGGGCTGATGTTCCTGCCCATGACGGGGCTCATCGCGGTCACGAACCTCTTCGCGGGGAAGCTGGCGGCGCGGGTGGGGCCGCGGGTTCCGATGCTCGCGGGGCAGTCGCTGGCCGTCCTCGGACTGCTGGCCCTACTGTTCGCCGACGCGTCGACGCCTGCGGTCGGCCTCGCGTTCCTCATGGTGCCGCTGGCGCTGGGGTGCGCGCTGACGATTCCGCCGCTTACGGCGGCGATGATGGAGGCGGTGCCTGCCGACCGGGCCGGTCTTGCCGCGGGGGTCCTCAACTCGGCCCGGCAGGTGGCCGGGGGTCTTGGGATCGCTGCCTTCGGGGGGCTTGTGGCGGGGGACTTCGTCCCGGGGACGCGGATCAGTCTGCTGATTGCTGCGGGGCTGCTGGCGGCTTCAGGTCTGGCAACGCTGGGGCTGCGGCGGGGGCAGTGAATTTTCCCCAACCCCGCCCCTTCCCGAAAACCCGCTCGGCGCGGGAGCCTTCGTTGCCGTCATCACCGGCTCCGCCGGGTTCGTCCTCAATCGCCGGACGGGCTGAGAGGCTCCGCTGCTTGACTCGTCAGGACCCGTCCCTCAGACCCTGCGGCCAGTTCGGACGGAACTCGATCCCGTCATACGTCACCACGCAGCCCTCCCCGACCGGGGACTGCGCCATGAAGCCGACCAACGCCGCGCCCGCCGTCTTCTCCTCGCCCAGGGAGAAGATCCGGACGAACGTCCACTCCTTGCCGTCCGGGGACGCGTGGAAGGCGAACGCCGAGCCCGTGCGGCTGATGCGGAGCCAGACGCTGCTGCCGTCCACCACGAAGGCGTTGGCGTCGTCGGAGCGGCCGCGGGTGACGACCGTGCAGACCGTCGCCTCGTCCGGCGACCGCTCCAGGCAGAGCTTGGCCCACTCCCGGTCGCCCACGTGCAGGTACAGCACGCCCGCGTCGAACGCCGCCGCGAAACCGACCGTCACCCGGGCGATCAGCTGGAAGTCCCCCTCGGGCGCGCCGAGCAGACGGGGCGCGTCCGACGCGGGGTCGAGCGCCTCGCCCGTCGGCGGCACGAAGCGGTCCTGCCGGGCGCCCGCCCAGCCGGTGAGCACGCCGTCCTCGTACGACCAGTTCCCGTCGGGACCGTACGTACGCAAGGAGAAGGGCAGTTCGGGGATGTTGACGTCCATGGACGTCAGTGTTCCAGGCGCCCTTCGTAGCGGCGCGGGAGCCCCAGCGGATTGTCGTCCCGCAACTCGGGCGGCAGCAGCGCCTCAGGCGTGTTCTGGTACGCGACGGGACGCATCCAGCGCTCGATCGCCGTGCCGCCCACGGAGGTAGAGGTCGACGTCGTCGCCGGGTACGGCCCGCCGTGGTGCTGCGCGGGCGCCACCGCGACGCCGGTCGGCCAGCCGTTGACCAGCACACGCCCGGCCAGCGGCGTCAGTTCGGCGAGCAGCGCCGCGCCGCGCCCCTGGCCCGCGGCCTCGTCGGCGGACAGCTGCACCGTCGCCGTGAGGTTGCCGGGGAGCCGGGTGAGCACGTCAGTGATCTCCGCCTCGTTCTCGTAGCGCGCGACGACCGTCACGGGGCCGAAGCACTCCTCCAGGAGCAGATCGTGCTCGCCCTCGGTGGCCAGCTTCGCCGCAGGGACCGTCAGGAATCCCGCGCTCACCGTGTGCTCGCTGCCCGCGCCCGGCGTCACCGGCGCGTCCACGTCCGGCAGTTCGCCGCGCTCGCGCACGCCCGCCACGAAGTTGTCCCGCATCCGGTGGTCCAGGAGCACCCCGGCCTCGGTGTCGCTGACGGCTTCGGTCAGGGACTTGACGAACCGGTCGCCGCCCGCGCCCGCCGGCGCGAAGACCAGGCCGGGCTTGACGCAGAACTGGCCGACGCCGAGCGTCATCGAGCCCGCGAGGCCGGTCCCGATCTCCTCGGCGCGCTCGACCGCCGCCGCCTCGGTCACGACCACTGGGTTGAGGGAGCCGAGTTCGCCGTGGAAGGGGATCGGCACGGGGCGGGCCGCCGCCGCGTCGAAGAGGGCACGGCCGCCGCGGATGGAGCCGGTGAAGCCCGCTCCGGAGACCAGGGGGTGCTTGACCAGCTCGACGCCCGCCTCGAAGCCGTGCACGAGGCCGATGACGCCCTCGGGGATGCCGTGCCTGGCCGCGGCCCGCCGCAGCGTCGCTGCCACCAGCTCGGAGGTGGCCGGATGGTCCGGGTGCGCCTTGACGACCACGGGGCAGCCCGCGGCCAGCGCGCTCGCGGTGTCGCCGCCGGGCACGGAGAAGGCGAAGGGGAAGTTGGACGCGGAGTAGACGGCCACGACGCCCAGCGGGATCTTGTAGCGCCGCAGGTCCGGGATGGGCGGGGTCGCGCTGCTGTCGGGGTGGTCGATGACGACGCCGAGGAAGCCGCCCTCGTCGACCACGTCCGCGAAGGCCCGCAGCTGGAAGCAGGTGCGGGCCAGCTCGCCGGTGAGCCGGACGGGACCGAGCGCGGTCTCCGCGTCCGCGGCCTCCACCAGGTGGTCCTTGGCTCCGTCGAGCAGTTCGGCCGCGGAGCGCAGGAAGGCGGCGCGTACGGTGCGGTCGGCGAGCGCGTCCCCGGCGGCCAGTGCGGCACGTACCGCCTGATCCACCTCCTGGGCTGTGGCTTCGACCGCAACCTGTTCGCGCTGCTTCCCGGTTCGGGGGTCGACACTCCAGACTGGTGCTGCTGCCACCGCGGGGTCCTCCAGAGGTGATGCCACAGATGTGCTGCCACCCACCTGGGCTGTTCGATATGCTGAACGCTGTCTCCGATGATGAATAGCGGAGACTTCGGAGACTATTTCTCGTCGAACTAAGGGGTCAAGGGCGATGTCGGCTGGCGAGACTGGCGGGGCACAGGTCAAGTCCGCGGTGCGGACGGTGGAGTTGCTCGAATACTTCGCGGGCCGCCCCGGAATGCACTCCCTGGCCGCCGTGCAGGAAGCCGTCGGATATCCCAAGTCCAGCCTCTACATGCTCCTTCGTACGCTGGTGGAGCTCGGCTGGGTGGAGACGGACGCCACGGGCACGCGGTACGGGATCGGGGTACGGGCACTGCTCGTCGGCACGTCGTACATCGACGGCGACGAGGTGGTGGCGGCGGCGCGGCCGACGCTCGACCGCCTCTCGGACGACACCACGGAGACGATCCACCTGGCGCGCCTCGACGGCACGAACGTCGTCTACCTCGCCACGCGCCAGTCCCAGCACTATCTGCGCCCCTTCACGCGCGTGGGCCGCCGCCTCCCGGCGCACTCGACGTCCCTGGGCAAGGCGCTGCTGGCCACCCACACCGACGAGCAGGTCCGCAAGATGCTCCCGGAGACGCTGCCCGCGCTGACCGAGCACACGATCACCGACCGCGAGAAGCTGATCGACGAGCTGCGCACGGTCCGCGAGCAGGGCTTCGCGGTGGACCGCGAGGAGAACACGCTCGGCCTGCGCTGCTTCGGCGTCGCGATCCCGTACCGCACGCCCGCGCGGGACGCGATCAGCTGCTCCGTGCCGGTGGCGCGGCTGACTCCCGCGCACGAACAGATGGTGAAGGACGCGTTGTTCGACGCGCGGGACCGATTGTCACTGGCGACTCGTAGGCTCTGACCATGGTCGCCATACATGTCATCCTGCGCCCGGTGCACGACAGTGATCTCCCGGTCTTCTACCGGCAGATGAACGATCCCGAGTCGAACCGCGTGGCCGCGTTCACCTCTCCGAAGACGTCCGACTGGACGCTCTTCGAGGCCCACTGGAAGGGACTTCGGGAGTCGGCCGACGTCGTGGCGCGCACGGTCCTGGCGGACGGCGACGTGGTGGGCAGCGCGGCGGTGTACGGGGAGCCGGGCGAGCGGGAGGTCACGTACTGGATCGACCGCGCGTACTGGGGCCGCGGGCTCGCCACGGCCGCGTTGCGGGCCCTCTTGGAGGAGGTCCCCGAGCGTCCTCTCTACGCCCGCGCGGCCGCGGACAACGCAGGGTCGCTCCGGGTCCTGGAGAAGTGCGGGTTCCGGGTCACCGCCCGTGCGAGCGGGTTCGCGCATGCGCGGGGCGAGGAGATCGCGGAGGACGTTCTCCTGCTGGAGAGCTGAGGCCGGCGCGGGGCCTTGTCCCTCCTCCCCCGCACGGCGGAGGAGGATCATCGTCGGGCAGGACGCGGCCCGTGCCCGGTGGCGGGAGCGTGGAGGGCATGAGAGCCCTGCGCGCCGTCGCCGTCCTCGCCGCCCTGCCCTACCTCGCCCTCAAACTGGCCTGGATCGCGGGAAGCCACATCGGCATCCCCGAGGACAGCACCCTCCTCGAACACCGCACCACCATGATCTTCGCCAACGCCCTCACCCTCCTCATGGACGCGGGCGTCATCCTCCTCGCCCTCGTCCTGACCCGCCCCCGGGGCCTGCGCACCCCCGCATGGCTGCTCGCGTTCCCGATGTGGGCGGCCACGGGACTGCTGACGCCGATCATGGCCGGGTTCCCGCTCCAGCTCCTGGTCAAGGCGCTCGGCGGCAGCATCAACCGGCCCTCGGCGAAGGACGGCGGCGGCGCCTTTCTCGACGAGTGGGTCTTCGGCGTCGTCTACGGCGGCTTCATCCTCCAGGGCCTGGCCCTGGGCGCCCTGTTCGTCCGCTACGCACGGACCCGCTGGGGCCACCTCTGGCGGGGCCGGCTCCTCGACCTGCCCCGCGGCGGCCTGCCCCGCGCAGGCTCCCAGCGGGCCACCGCCGTCGCCGCCGCCCTCCTGGCCCTCGTCCCCGCCGCCCTGCACCTCCTGTGGCTCACCGGCTCCACGTTCGCCCTCGACGCGGCGCGCGCCGAGGACCGTACGACCGACTTCTACGTCCTCGAAGCGATGGACCTGGTCTACCTCGGCTCCGCCGTGACCGGCGCTCTGCTCATCGCCTTCCGGTGGGCCCCCGCCCTGCCCGTCCGGGTCCCGCTCGCCCTCGCCTGGACCGGCTCGGGCGCGATCGCCTGCTGGGGCGGCTGGCTGCTGTTCGCCACGTTCGTCGGCACGGACGACATCGCCCGGCAGCCGACGGCGGGAATGCTCCTGGCCTACGCTGTGCAGATGATCGTCGGGACGCTCGTGGCCACCCTCGGAGCACGCTTCCTCAGGGAGCGGGAGCGAGAGCGGTCGGGCGCGGTCACCACGGCGGCGCGGCTCCCCGCGTGAGAGCTTTCGCGACGGCCCTGACCGCTCTCTTCGGGCGCCGGGCGCGGCGCCGGTGGATCCATCTGATCCTCGGCGGCGCACTCGCCATGCCGTACGTCTTCGTGGGCTCCGTCATCGTCGGGCCGCTGCTCGGCGAGGACAACGTATTCGGCTCGATCACTTCCCAACTCGGCGCGTTCGCCGTGGGGTTGCCGCTCGCCGCGATCACCGCGCTCTTCCCGCTCACCCGGCCCATGTCGGTGGCCGCCGTACGCGCACTGTGCGACGTGCCGGGCGAGGTGCTGGCCGACGGGCCCGCCCGGTCACGGCAGGCGCGCGGGCGCACCGTGGCGTGGTTCACGCTGCACCTCGGGTTCGGCGGGGTCATCAGCGGGATGTCCCTCGCCCTGCCGCCGTTCGCCGCGGTGCTCGTCGCGCTGCCCTTCGTCGCCGCGCTGCGGGACAGCAGGGTCGGGATGCCCGAAGCGCTCGGCGAGGGCTGGATGCTCGCGCTCTGCCCGGTCGCCGGGGTCCTCGGCCTCGTCGCGCTCGCGGGGTGCGCGGCGGCGGCCGGGAACCTGCTCGCGCGCTGGGCGCCCGCTCTCCTGGGGCCCTCGCCCGCCGACCGGCTCGCGGCGGCCGAACAGCGCGCCGCGGACCTCGCCGTGCGCAACCGGCTCGCGCGGGAGTTGCACGACTCGGTGGGGCACGCTCTGAGCGCCGTCACGCTCCAGGCGAGCGCCGCCCGCAGGGTCCTCGACCGCGACCCGGAGTTCGTCCGCGAGGCGCTCGCCGCCATCGAGGAGACGACCCGGCGCACGGTGGGGGAACTCGACGCGGTCCTCGGCGTACTGCGGGAGGGCGGCAGCGACGGGGCGAGTCCGACCGCGCCGGCCCCCACCCTCGCCGCCGATCTCGACGGGCTCCTGGGGCGCACCCGCGCGGGCGGCCTGCGGGTCAGGGCCACGGTCGACCTCGGCCCCGGCGGCCCGGACGCCCTGCCGCCGATGGTGTCCCGCGAGGCCTACCGCATCGTCCAGGAGAGCCTGAGCAACGCGCTGCGGCACGCGGGCCCCGACGCCCCGCTCACCCTCCGCATCGCCCTGGACGGCGCCGACCTGGAGATCGTCGCGGAGAACCCGCTGCCCCGCACCGCCCCCGTCTCCCGCCCCGGCGGCGGCCACGGCCTGCGCGGCATCACCGACCGGGCCAGGCTCCTGGGCGGCACGGTCCGCGCGGGCCCGGACGACGGGGTGTGGCGCGTGGACGTACGACTCCCCCTGAAGGGACCCGCCGAAGGGCCCCGTGCGACGACAGAACCGAAGGGACCCGTACGCACATGACCGAGACAGCCGAGGCAGCCACCGTCCGCATCGTGCTCGCCGACGACGAGCGCATGGTGCGCACCGCCCTGCGCGTGATCCTGGCCGCCGAGCCCGACCTGGAGGTCGTCGGCGAGGCGGCGAGCGGCGCCGAGGCGGTGTCCGTCGTGCGCGAGGTGAAGCCCGACGTGGTGCTCATGGACGTGCGCATGCCGGAGATCGACGGCATCAGGGCCACCGAGCAGATCCTGCGCACGCTCGCCGATCCGCCGCGCATCGTGGTCGTGACCACCTTCGAGAACGACTCCTACGTGTACGAGGCGCTGCGCGCCGGGGCGTCGGGGTTCCTGCTCAAGCGGGCTGACGCGGACTCCCTCGTACAGGCGGTGCGGCTCGTGGCGCGCAGCGACTCGCTGCTCTTCCCGGCGGCGGTGCGCGCCCTGGCCGCCGAGCACGGGCGCGCGAAGCCCGCGCCGCCGGCCTGGGTGGGCAGGCTGACGGGGCGCGAGAGCGAGGTGCTGAGGCTGATGGCGGCGGGTTTGACCAACGCGGAGATCGCGGGTCGGATGGGGGTCGGCCCCGCGACGGTGAAGACGCATGTGGCCTCGGTGCTCGCCAAGACGGGGGCGCGGGACCGTACGCAGGCGGTGATCGCGGCCTACGAAGCGGGCTTCATGGACGCCGGCTGATCCCGGCACCGCCGCCGGATCGCAGTATGAGGAATCTCTGAGAAAACCGGCAGAACGGAACGAATAGCTCCGCGCCGTTCGTCCTTTTACGGGATGAACAAGACGATCAGGCGCGCCTCGGTCTTCACACTGCTGCTTGTGGTCGCCCTCCTTGTGCGGGCGACATGGGTGCAGTTCTACGACTCGAAGGCGCTCGCGGACGACAAGCAGAACCGGCGCAACGCGATCGAGCAGTACGCGAACCCGCTCGGCGACATCATCGTGGGCGGTGAGGCGATCACCGGCTCCGCGCGGACGAAGGGCAGCGACCTCAAGTACAAGCGCACCTACAAGGACGGCGAGCTGTACTCGTCCGTCACGGGCTACAGCTCGCAGGTGTACGGGGCGACTCAGCTGGAGGGCATCTACAAGGACGTCCTCGACGGCACCGACAACCGGCTGAAGAACCCGCTGGACACGGTCACGAACAAGCGCGCCGATCCGGGTGACGTGGTCACGACGATCGATCCGGCGGTGCAGAAGGCCGCGTACAAGTCGCTCGGCAACAAGAAGGGCGCGGCGGTCGCCGTCGACCCGAAGTCGGGCAAGATCCTCGGCATGGTGTCGTCCCCCTCGTACGACCCCTCGGACATCAGCGGTTCCACGGACTCCGAGAAGTGGTCGGCGCTCCTGAAGGACAAGGAGAAGCCGATGGTCAACCGCGCGCTGCGGCAGCCGCTGCCGCCGGGTTCGACGTTCAAGCTGGTCGTCGCGGCGGCCGCGCTGGAGGACGGGCTCTACGGTTCGGCGGACACGAAGACCAAGAGCCCCAATCCGTACATGATGCCCGGCACGACCACCCCCCTGAGGAACGAGAGCGCCTCCGCGCCCTGCGAGGACGCGACGATCCGTACGGCGCTCCAGTACTCGTGCAACAACGTCTTCGGCAAGATGGCCGTCGACCTGGGCCAGGACAAGGTCAAGGCGATGGCCGAGAAGATGGGCTTCAACACCGACAAGCTGGACGTGCCGGTGCGCGCTTCCGAGAGCGTGTACCCCTCGGACATGGACAAGGCCCAGACGGCGCTGACCGGCATCGGCCAGTTCGACGTGACGGCGACGCCGCTCCAGATGTCGATGGTCTCCGGAGCGATCGCCAACGGCGGCGAGCTGGTCTCGCCGCACATGGTGTCGCAGATCTCGGATTCGGGCGGCGACGTCCTGGAGTCCTTCGACGACCCGGACTCGCAGCGGGTGATGAGCGAGGACACGGCGAGTCAGCTCCAGTCGGCGATGGAGACGGTCGTCGAGAAGGGCACCGGAACGAACGCGCGGATCAGCGGCGCGGACGTGGGCGGCAAGACGGGCACGGCCCAGCACGGCGAGAAGAACAGCAAGACGCCGTACGCCTGGTTCACCTCGTACGCCAAGGGCAGCGACGGCAAGGAGGTCGCGGTGGCGGTCATCGTCGAGGAATCGGACGCGGCGAGGTCCGAGGTGAGCGGCAACGGCCTGGCGGCGCCGATCGCGAAGGCGATGATGTCGGCGGCCCTGAACCGCTGACCGCTTTCCTGTTCTCCCACCGCTGGGAGCAGGCGCGTTCCGCGGGCGGAACGGGTGGGCACAGCCCACGGCCGCGGGGTGCCGGTCAAGAGACGGGCACCCCGCGGAGGTCAACGGCGCGACCGCCAGACCTGCCGGCCCCACAGGGCGGCAAGCGGCACCAGCGCCCCCACCACCGCTCCCCCGGCGAAGCCGAGCCCAGTGCCGGAGTCACCGTCGCCCAGGGCCGCGGTAACGCCCGCCAGGGCAAGGGCGACCAGCAGGAAAGCCACCAGCAGGTAGAACTTCCGGCTCAGGAAGTTCCACCGCTCGGGCACCCCCGGCGGCTGCGAGATCTCCGCTTCAGGACCGAGGCTCGCAGCCACCGGTCGCTTGAACCACGCGTACACGATCCAGTTCCCGCACGCCTCCCAGCCGTCGGGAGCCAGCCGCTCGTCAAGCCCCTCACGCCCGCGCGTGACCAGCTCACGCCGGTACTCCCAGCGCTGCGGCCGATCGAGGCTCCGGTGGCTGACGAAGCGCCCGAGCGCGTCGACGCGCTCGACCTCCCACCCCTCGCCGCCGAAGCGGTTCAGGAGCTCCTCGTCGACATATGTGTCGGCGGTCCACCGCCACGTCTCGACGTGCGCGTCGGCGTGCGCGTCAGGAACCGCGGGGCCCTGGCCCCCCGAGGGCGCCAGCTCGCGCGCGAAGTCCTCCACGGGCCCGAACTCCGCCTCCGGGTCCGCGCCGCCCGACTCCTCCAGGTGCGCCGCCAGATCGGCGAGGGTCGTCTCGACGCGGTCGGACGGCACTCCCTGCGTCCGCAGCCGCTCGGCGAGATCGTCGAAGTAGCTCATCGCACACCCGCCTTCGCCAGGGCCTCGCGTACGGATCCGTCGAAGGCGAGCCACAGCCCGCCCTGCTCGCCGAGCGTGTCGCGCCCGGCGTCCGTCAGGGAGTAGTAGCGCCGGCCGGGTCCCTTCTCGGTGACCCGGAACTCCGCGGCGACCAGGCCGGCCTCCTCTAGGCGGTTGAGCACGGGATAGAGCGTGCCGCCCTTGATCTGGCCGAACCCGGCGGCGCCGAGCAGCTTGGCGATCTCGTAGCCGTAGCTCTCGCCGTCGGTGAGACTCGCGAGCACGAGCAGATCCAGTACGCCCTTGAACCAGCTGGCCCGGCGGTCGGTCTTCGCGCCTCCGGAGGCGGGTGCGGCCATGGTCAGCTTCCCTTCGGGGCGGGCGCGTGGACGGGCACGCTGCCGATCGGCTCCGGCTCGGGGAGCGTCAAGTCCCGTGCCGAGAGGGCGACATGGATGACGACGGGCAGCAGCAGGCTCCCGGTCGACACATAGAGTCCGGCGAACAGCGCCCCGACGAAGGCGAAGGCGATGGCGCCGCTGCGGCCCTGGTAGAGGCCCGCGAGGGCGTACACCAGCACGGAAACGGCCGCCGCCGCATAGAGGTCGAGGCCGAGCACGCCGACGCAGAAGGCGATCAGAAGACCGCGGTAGACGAGTTCGGCGCAGATGCCGTCAGTGACGGCGACGGCGATCGCGAGGCGGCGCTCCTGCGCCGTGCGCGGCAGCATCGCCCTGATCGAGGCGAGCCCCGGCACGTTCCTGCCGCCTTCGGCGAGGGTGCGCATCTTCCGCCCCGACATCACCGTGACCACCAGGAACACGACGATGACGACGGCCGTGGTTAGCGGCGATTCGGGCGCCGCGACGCCGAGGTCGGCGGCGGTCATGCCCGGTGAGAGCAGCAGCGCCGCCACGGCGAGCGCGGCGAAGACCCACCAGAAGACGAGCACAAAGGTGAAGTAGCCGACGAGAGCGCGCGGTTCGGTGTCCCGGCGGCGGGCGAGCGAGCCGTAGAGACGGCGGCCGAGCCAGGGCTCACCGAGCAGCAGATAGGCGCCGATGACGGCCGTGATGGCCGTGGACGCGACCGAGAAGTCCGGCGAGATGGTCATGGGATTCCCCCTTCCCGACGGGGTCGTGCGGCTGGTGGCGCACGCCGCACGACCCCATGAGCATGTGAGCTACCTAGACCGTAAAGCGACCTAGTCAGGAATGCAACCTATCTCGCGATGCTCACCACGCCGACGGACAGCGGACTACTCCACGAAGTACGTCGGGTTCGGCAGCTTGTACGTCTTGTCCGCGTATCCGCCCGCGAGGTCGGAGACCTGGTCGCCGAAGCTGCCGACGATGTCGTAGCCGGTCGACTCGATGTGCTTGCGGGTGCCCTCCTTGAACTGCACGGTGGTGCACTCCCACTTGGCGGGCGTGGCGCAGTTGCTCAGGTAGGCGGGCGGCGCGGTCTTGTTCTTGGTGAACACGTGCTGGGTGTCGAGCTGCGTGTCGTACCCGGCCTTGGCGAGGTTGGTGACCGCGCCCTCGCGCTGGGCCTCGCTCAGGCCGGTCAGGAAGAAGACCTCGACGCCCTTGCCCTTGGCGTACTTCACGAGTTCGGGCATGCCGAAGACGGCGGGGCGCTTGGCCGCCTTCACGTAGGCGTCCCACGTGCCGCTGTTGTACGTGTAGTTGGTGGACTTCTCGTAGTCGAAGCTGAGCAGCGAGGTGTCGTCCACGTCGAGGACGATCGCGGGCTTCTTGCCGTGGCGGCCGTTCTTCGCGCCGTGCGCGGCGGCCTTCTTGATGTCCTTCTTCGCCTTGGCCTGGATGCGCGCCAGGTCCTTGGCGTACGGGCTGTCGGGCGAGGAACGCCAGACGCCGTCGGCGTCCTGGTGGGCGCCGTAGTAGTCGTCGATCTCGCCGACGAGCAGGCCGATGTTGTGGGGTTCGGCGGTGTGCCGCGCCGAGGAGTTGTCGGCGGTGGCGGCACCGGTGCCGTACAGCGCGGCGCCGGCGACGGCACAGGCGGTGGCGATGCCCGCCACCCGTAGGGACTTGCGCATGGGACGTACTCTCCGGATCAGGGTCGGGGCCGCAGGGCCCGTGCAGGGGCAACGAGTTCGAGCAGGTCAATGCCTGTCTACGCGCACTGTCTACGCGCATCACACGCATCTGCGCGAGACCCTTTGCCCGATCGATACCTGATCCGGGGAAAGCCCGGTGCCCGGGGCGCTCGGAGGGGGCGCCCTACGCGCCCGGCGTCCAGCCCGGGTCGCGCCCGCTGAGACCGATCACGCGGTCGAGGCGCGAGGCGTCGTCCGGCACCGGGAACACGGCCCCGAACAGGCTGTTCCCGGAGCCGTCTCCCTCCTCGGGCGTGAGCAGGTCCTTGGCCACCCCGAGGCTCAGGGCGTCGGGCTCGTAGGCCTGGCCGGTCGCCCGCGCCAGGTCCCAGCCGTGCACGACGAGTTCGTCCATGGCGACGGCACCCGCGACGGCACCGGGCAGATCGAGGCCGCCCGCGCGGGTCATGCCCTCCCACGCGGCCGGGTCGCGCCAGGCCTCCGCCAGCTCGTCGAGCAGCTTCGGCAGGTCGCCGCGCCACCCGGGCCCGACGTCCGGCACGACGCTGCCGGGGTCCCGGTCGAGGTGGGGCCCGAAGTCCTTGCGCGCGGCGTCCCGGAACGCGCCGGTCAGCTGGATCAGATGGCCGAGGAGATGGCGCACGCGGTACTCCGGACAGGGCGTCGCTCCTTCGAGCTGCCCGTCGGCGACGCCTTCCGCGACGGCCGCCACAAGCCGGGCCTGCGGCGCGAAGTCGATCATCTCCGTCATGAATCCTCCCGAATCCCGGCGGCCCTGACCCCTGTAGAGACCGCACCCTTGCCCCTGTAGACCGGCCCGGCGCCCGGAACTCATCGCCGGACCGGTCACCCGGAACCGGGAGATCCGGCTACTTCACGCCGGCCCAGCGCTTGATCGTCGCGGTCGCCTCGGCCTGCTCGGCGGCGGGCAGCTTGGCGATGGACGCGCCGTGGTTGGAGCCGGGGACCTCGTAGCGGTAGGAGTCGCGGTGGCTCGGGGTGAACCTCTCCGCGCTCCACGGGTCGTTCTCGCCGTAGACGAACATCATCCGCTGGCCGCGGGTCTTCACCCAGCGGTCGACGTCGGCGGTGGTGCTGTTGTTGTAGGAGCCGCGCATCGCCTCGGGCAGGACCGAGTTGGGCTGGTAGATGTCGGGGTAGCGGCGGACGTCCCTGAGGTGCTTGAACGCGAGGTCGGCCCAGCCGAGCTGGGTCGCGGCCTGGCGGTAGTAGGGGCCCGTGCCGTTCGTGCCGAGGGTCTCGTCCTGGTAGACGCTGAAGCCGTGCTTCTTCGACCAGTCGTAGAGCTCGTCGTCGCTTGCCTTCTTCGCGTCGGGCACGGTCGGGCAGTTGTCGATGCTGCCGCTCTGCCAGAAGTTCCACACCTGGTCGAGCACCGCGAACTCGTAGGCGCGGTCGGTGGTGCCGAGCGTCTCCTCGAAGGTGTCGCCCGCGGCCTTCGCGTCCGCCTCGAACTTGGGCAGCAGCGCCGCGCGGCGTACGAGCATCTCGCGCTGCACGGCGTCGAGCGCGCTGCGGCACTCGGCCGTGCCGACCGTCCTGAAGAAGCGTTCGTAGCCGCTGTCGTCCCTGTTGTTCGCGTCGTTCGGGGCGACGAACGCGACGACCGCGTCCAGATCGCCGGGGTAGAACCGCTCGTGGTACGTCGCCGTCATGCCGCCCTTGCTGGCGCCCGTGCCCAGCCACTTGCCCTTCTCGATGCCGCGCAGGGCCTGCGTGAGGCGGTGCTCGTCGGCGGCCTCCTGCTGGACGGTGAGCTTGGACCAGTCGGCGCCTGCGGCGCCCGCGGGGCGGGACTGCTCGAAGTAGCGGTGTTCGACGCTGACCTGGTTGGCGTCGATCAGCTTGGTGAGGGCCGTGGTGTTGGACGCAAGCGTGTAGCCGCCGGTGTAGAGGACGGTCGGCTTGTCCGTGGCCTTGTGCCAGAGCGTGGCGCGCTGGGTGAACGTGCCGGCGCGGGGGTTGCCGTGGTCGACGGGCTGGGCGTAGGTGAGCGTGTAGAAGGGGTGGCCCTCCCTGTCGGCCACGGAGACGACCTTCATGCCGGGGATCTTCTCCAGCCGGTCCCGGATGTCGCCCGATGCGCCGGCCCGCCCGTCACCGGCCTGCCCGTCACCGGCCTGCGCGGCGGCGGGCACGGCCCCGCCGAGTACCGCCGCGCCCGCCATGAACCCGGCGCAGACCAGTGCCGATATCCCCTTGTTGCGCACCTTGTCTCCTCGTACTGGAGCGAAATGGTTGCGCGGATGGTAACCGCTTCCACTTCTGGTGCGACAGAGGCTATTTGAGGTGCGCCAGGGCCTCCGTCACCTGCGCCAGATCCGCGTCGGACGCCAATCCGGCGTGGTAGAGCCGCAGTTCGCCGGCGCCCAGGGTGCGTGCGTGCGCGGCGTCGGCGGCGAGCGTGGCGGGGCTGCCGCCCATGCCGGAGACCACGGTGAAGTTCGCGGCGAGGGTGGTACGGGCCGTGCGGTGCGCGTCGAAGGGCGCAAGGGCCCCGGCGCCGCCCGTGCAGGGCACGACCACGCCGTCGGCCACGGAGAGGATGTGCTCCGGGTCGACTCCGGCGTTGGCCCCGCAGTGATAGGCCACCGGGTCGGCGTGCAGCAGCACCCGGAAGCCGTCCGGCGCCTCGGCGCGCACGGCCGCGATCGCCGCCTCCTGGAGGGTGCGGGCGGTTTCCTCGCGCCACGCGCGCGTGGCGGCCGCCCGCTCGGCGCCGAGGAGCTTCTCCACCGCCTCCCAGCCGCCGGAGGGCTCCTCGCCGCGCCACACGGGCTCCAGGGCGTCGCGCACCCCGGCCGCGAGAGCGTCGGGGTCGAGCCCCCGGCCCGCGTACCCCGCACGGCAGTCCGCGCAGAAGCACAGCGACATCAGGTACTGCCCGGCTTCCCCGAGCTGCACTCCCGCGATCTTGTCGTGGGCGTGCAGATGCGCGAGGCCGTACCAGCCCAGGGACTCCAGCTCGGTGCCGCGCGCGCCGGGGCGTACGGCGGCTTCCGCGGCGAGGTCGACGAGGTACGCGCGCGTGGCGGGCCGTGCGATGCACGGGGCCCAGGGATAGCGGTCTCCGTAGGCGTTGACCACGGAGGTGTCCGGATGGTCGGCGCCCATCCGGGAGTTGTGAGCGAGGACCACCCAGGTGTGCACGTCGAGCCCGGCGTCCGCCAGCGCTTTGGCAGCCTCTCCGTAGGCGTCACCCGGGGCCCAGTCCCCGGCGGCGTACGGGCACAGCTCGCGACCCTGCCACCGGTCGCCGGGTTCGTAGAGCACCGCCGCGTGACCGGCGGTGACGATGCGGTGGCGGGGGTGGCGCGGGGTCAGGGCGCGCGTCGAGTGGTAGGCGGAGGCGAGGGTGACCTGCCGGACGCCGAGGGCGGCGATGCGGGCGGGCGCACCGGGGTCGCCGACGACGTCCCAGGGGTACAGGAAGGCGGAGGTCCTCACGCGCTCTCCTCCCGCAGCAGGGCGCGCCCCTGCTCGGTCAGTTCGGCCAGGCGCTTGATGTGGTCGTCGGCGGGTTCGTGCAGCGGCGTCCGCACCTCGCCGACGTCGAGCCCGGCCATGCGCACGCCCGCCTTGACCAGCGAGACGGCATATCCGCGGCCCTCGGCGCGCAGCTCCACGAAGGGCCGGTAGAAGCCGTCGACGAGCCGGTTCACCAGGGCGTCGCCCTCGGCGGTCCGGGCGTTGAAGGCGCGGTGGAAAGCGAGCGCGATGTCGGGCGCGAAGCAGAAGGCCGCCGAAGAGTAGAGCGTGATGCCGATGCCGCGGTAGGCGAGGCCGGTGAGCTCGGCGGTGGGCAGGCCGTTGAAGTAGAGGAAGTCCTCCGGGCCTTCGGCACGCACGGCGCTGACGATGCGCTGCATGAGGTCCATGTCGCCGAGGCCGTCCTTGAAGCCGATGATGCCCTCGACGCGGGCGAGTTCGACCACCGTCTCCGGGGTGAACACGGCGTTGTCGCGCTGGTAGACGATGACGTCGAGGGAGGTCGCCGCGGCCAGTTCGGCGTAGTGGGCGAGGAGCCCCTCCTGCCCGGCGACGACGAGGTAGGGCGGCATCGCGAGCAGCCCGTCGGCGCCCGCCTCCTCGGCGAGCTTGGCGTACCGCACGGCGAGCGCGGTGCCGTACCCGGCGCCAGCGACCACCGGCACCCGGCCCGCCGACTCCTCGGCGGCCGCGGCGACGCACGCCGAGAACTCCTCGGGCGTCAGGGCATGGAACTCGCCGGTGCCGCAGCAGGCGAACACGGCAGCGGCTCCCGCCTCGATGCCCGCGCGCACGTGCGCGCGGAAGACGTCGAGGTCGACGGCGCCGTCGGGGCCGTAGGCGGTGACCGGGAAGAACAGCGGCCCGCTGGGGACGTTGAGTCGAGCGGCGAGGGGTGCTGACGTCACGGGCTCTCCCTTAGCGTGCACGTTTCTGATCCACGTCCATATTTCTGAACGACTCCACGCTAAGCCGCCTCCTGATCCCCGGTCAAGCGGCGGGCCCGGCAAGAGATCGGGAAGAGAACCGCGATCGAGGAGCGGATTCCCCGCGTCCGTACGACACTTGACTCGGCAAGGCATTGATCCTTAGTTTGTCCACGGATGTGAATGCCGTGCGTGCACACGAACGACGCCGTACGTGGACAGAACGCAGCCGCCGAGCAGCCCCTGATCCGAGGAGACCCCCTCATGCCCGCTCCCCGCACCGTCCTGCTCACCGGCGCCGCAGGCGGCCTCGGCACCCTCATGCGGGGGCTCCTTCCGGCGTACGGCCACGAACTGCGACTGCTCGACGTGCGGCCCATCGAGGGCGAGCCGGACGCGATCACGGCCGACCTAGCCGACAAGAAGGCGCTGCGGGAGGCCGTGCGGGGCGTCGACGCGGTCATCCATCTCGCGGGCATCTCCCTGGAGTCCTCCTTCGACAAGATCCTGCGGGCGAACATCGAGGGCACGTACAACCTCTACGAGGCGGCGCGCGAGGAAGGCGTCCGCCGTGTCGTCTTCGCCTCCTCCAACCACGCGGTGGGCTTCACGCCGCGGCCCGTCGGCGACGACCCGCTGATCCCGGTGGACACCCCGCGCCGCCCCGACACCTTCTACGGCCTCTCGAAGTCCTTCGGCGAGGATCTCGCCCAGTTCTACTGGGACAAGCACGGGGTCGAGACGGTCTCGGTGCGGATCGGCTCGTGCTTCCTGGAGCCGACCAGCGTGCGGATGCTGTCCGTCTGGATGAGCCCCGGCGACGGCGCCCGCCTCTTCCACGCGGCGCTGACCGCCCCGCAGGTGGGGCACACCGTGGTCTACGGCTCGTCCGCGAACACCCGGCTGTGGTGGGACCTCTCGTCGGCGCGCGCGATCGGCTACGAACCGCAGGACGACTCCGAGCAGTACGCGGACAAGCTCGTCGCCGAGCAGGGAGAGCTGGACCCCTCGAACCCGGACCACGCGCACCTCGGCGGCCACTTCTGCACGAACCCGCCGGTCTGGCCGTACTAGGGCCTGTCGTCAAACTCCCGTCGTCCGCCCGGAGGGCGGGCCGCGCGGCGTCAGGTGCGTGCTCTCGGCGCGCCGGGCGTAGACCCTCGTACTGGACGTACTTGGGTCTGCGCCCGGT
>NZ_JBNNJZ010000016.1:0-49694 GCF_050270335.1 Streptomyces sp. NPDC059900 | reverse complement strand
AAGACAAAAAGACACCTCCGCGCGCGGTAAACAATTAAAGAAACCATGGGGCTCCGCCCCCTGGACCCCCGAAAAGATGTCCTCAAACGCCGGACGGGCTGGAATCTCCAGCCCGTCCGGCGTTTGAGGACGAACTCGGCGAAGCCGGTGATGACGTCCTCCAAGGCCCCCGCGCCGAGCGGGTTTTCGGGAAGGGGCGGGGTTGGGGACTAATCCGCCGGAGGCAAGAAGACCTCAGGCCCTGCCAGCTGCACCCGACCCCCCACCTCGATCAAACCCCCCGGCGCCGGCGCCGTAAGGATCTGGGAGCCGCGCCCCTGCGTGATGTTGAGCGCCCGGCCCAGCCGCTCCGTCAGGAGCAACGCCGCCGCCCCCGTGGCTTCGTCCTCCCGGATGCCGTCGTCCCGCCCGGGAAAGCCCCGCGCACGGACCCGCCCCGCGGCCTCGTCCTCCCACGCCCAGGCGTACACCCACTCCCCCGGCGGGGGCACCGCGAGTGCGTCCACCTCGGCAGGGGTGGAGTACGCACGCAGCGTCCGCCCCGGAGCCCACTGGGGCCGCGCCGCGATCCAGTTGAACTCCCCGTCCTGGCGGGCCTGCACCACCCCCGCGGGAGTGACGAGTTCGGGGACGTCCAGGAGCCAGGACGTCCCCACGCAGGGGTGCCCGGCGAACGGGAGCCGCAGCGTAGGGGTGTAAATGTCGATGACCCCGCGCTCGGGGTCATCGACGAACACCGTCTCGCTGAAGCCGAGCTTCGCGGCGATCTCCTGCCGCTCGCCCCGCCCGGGCACGCGGGCCCCGTCGCGCACGACACCCAACTCGTTGCCGTGCCGACCGTCGGGCCCGCAGAAGACTCGCAGGACGTCAAGGCCCTCAGGACCTTCGAGGCCGCCAAGTGGTTCTGTCACTCCGGCATTCAAGCATCCTCAGGACGTACGGCGCCGGGCCACGTAGACAGCTCCCGCACCGGCGACGATGACCGCCCCCGCCGTTCCGAGCAGCGCCCCCGTCGGCACCGAAGCACCGGTGGAGGCCATCGCGCCCCCCGTACCCCCGCCCACCGAGCCGCCGCCGAGGTCGGACGAACCTCCGCCGGCGGTACCGGAGGTGGAGCCACCCGTCGAACCGTCACCGTTACCGCCGGACGGCAACTCCGCGCCCTCGGCGACCGAGAGCGCCACCGTCACGGGGTCGATCGCGTCGCCCTCCTTGTAGGAAGACGGCGCGTCCTCGCTCTCGAACTGCTTCGCGCCCGCCGCGGTGAACGCCGCCGGCACCTTGTCGAGCACGACGACGTCGTTCTTCGCGGCGTACGACGCCTTGGAGAGGTCCAGCGTCGCGAACTTCACGTCGTTGTTGGTGCCCTTGGGCGTGGTGACGTCCACGGTCAGCGTGCCCTTGGTGCCGTTCGCCGCCACCTTGACGTCACTGAACTTCATGTCGATGCCGTGCGCCTTGTACTCGAAGCGGACGGCGCCGCCGAAGGACGCGTTCAGCTTCTTCGCGTCGCTGTCCACGTCTCCCTCGGCGAACGGGAAGTCGTAGCCGTTGTCGTTCTTCTCGGCGCCGCCGGAGAGCGTGGCGCCGCCGCCGGACTCGATGTAGCGGCGGAAGCTCTCCTTCACGCCCCAGGCGAGCGAGCCGTCGTGCACCTCGCCCGCGGGCTGCTCGGTGCCGGACGTCGGCTTGGGCGTCTCGGTCGGCTTCTGCGTCGGCTTGGGCGTCTCGGTCGGCTTCGCGGTCGGCTCGGGGGTCTGGGTGGGCTTCGGGGTCCCGGTGGGCTTGGGCGTCTCGGTCGGCTTCTCGGTCACGGGGCCGCCGGCCGTCACCGTGAGCGTGGCCGGGTCGAGCTTGTCGCCCTCCTTGTACATGCCGTTGAAGGCCTTGGCGCCGTCCGCCGTCAGCGTCGCCGGGATGTCCTTGAAGGTCATCGCGCCGCCCTCGCCCTGGCCCGGCCTGATTCCGGTCAGGTCCAGCGCGGCGAGGTCGATGTCGTTCTGGGTGGCGCCGTTGAGGGTGACGTCGGCCTGGATGGCGCCGCCCGTGCCCTCGGTGCGGACCTTGACGTCGGCGACCTTGATGTCGAAGCGGTGGGCCGTGGAGACGAAGCGGACGCCGCCCTTGAAGGCGGTGTCGGTGGCGTGCGTCCCGGTGTCGTACGTGCCCGTGCCGTCGGTGAAGGTGAACACCCCGTTGTCGGCGGCCTGCTTGGCGCCGTCCGTGGCCTCGATCTTGCCCGCGGCGATGCCCGTGACGTACTTGCGGAAGGACTCCTTGAGGCCCCAGTCCAGCGTGCCGTTCTTGAGCTCCAGCTTCGCCGGCGCGGCGGCGGAACCGCTGTCGGCGGCGAGCGCCGGGAGGGTCAGGGCGGTCGCGCCGAGCGTGACGGCGGTCGCGACGGCTGCTGCGAGGGTTATGGGTCGACGGGTGGCGGCCATGGTCAGGCTTCTCCTTGGAGAGGTACGAAAGAAGAGTGGATGAGCGGGGAGGGAGAGAAGGTCAGGAGTCCGATGCGGCATCGGAAGCGGCTGCCGTCGCACGCTTCTTGCGTACGAGCCCGAAGGTGACCGCCCCGGCGAGCAGCACCGCCACGCCCGCGCCGATGCCGATCGGCACGGCGGGCGACGAGGAGTCGGACGAGTCGGCGGCGTTCTCGGTCTTCGGCTCGGCTGCGGCCTTCTTCGCCTTCGGCGCCGGGCTCGCGGACGAACCGAGGTCGGGCAGCGCGGGCAGCTTCGCGTCGGCGTCGAGGGCGACGGAGAGCGAGAGCGGGTCCATGTCGGAGCCCGCCTTGTACATGCCGCCGAACGCCTTGGAGCCGTCGGCGGTGAGCTTCGAGGGCACTTCGGTGAGGGAGACGAGCCCGTCCTGCGGCTTCAGCTCCTTGGCCGCGAAGGTGACCAGCGGGGCCTTCTTCAGCGTGACGCCCTTGTCGCCCTTGCTTTTCACGTCCGCGAGGAGCGTGCCCTTGCCGTCCTTCACCTCGACGGCGACCTTGCTCAGCGCGAGGTCCAGGCCGTGCTCGCCGGTGAAGCGCACCGTGCCCGCGAAGTCGGCGGCGAGGGTCTGCTTCTTCTTGTCGTAGGTCCCCTCGCCCTCGGGGAAGCGGAAGAGCGCGCCGCCGTCCTTTGCCCCTTCCGTCAGTTTCCACTCGCCCTTGGCGATGGACCCTGTGACGTACTCGCGGAAGGTGCGGCGCACGCCCCAGTCGACGGCCGCGTCCTCGATCCGTCCTGCCTTGGTCTTCTTGCCGGAGTCCGGGGACTTCGACGGCTTCGGCGACGGCTTCTGCGAGGGTTCGCCGGAGCCGGACTTCGCCACGAGGTCCGTGGACAGGCTCACGCGGTCGAGCTCGGTGCCCGCGGCGTAGTACCCGGCGAAGGCCTTCGCACCTTGGGAAGTGAGCGTCGCGGGGAGGTTGTTGAGGGCGATCGGTCCCGATCCGCCCTTCATGTTGATGCCGGACATGCCGAGGTTCGCGAGAGGCACCTGAGCGGTGGACGTGACCTTGCCCGTGCCCTTCTCCTTGCTGACCATGTCGGCGTAGAGCGTCCCCGAGCCGCCGGAGATCTTGACGGTGGGGCGGCTGACGGTGAGGTCGAGCTCGTACGAGCCGCCCTTCTTGTGCCCGAGGAAATGCACCCCGCCCGAGAACCCGGCGCTGAAGGCCCCGCTGTCCGGGTCGTACGAGCCCTTCGCCGAATGGAAGCGGAACTGGCTGCCGCCGACCGTGGCGGCGCCGCCCTGAAGGGTCGAACTCCCCTGCGCTATCGGCCCGGTGACGTAGCTCTGGAACGAGGATTTGATGCCCCAGTCGAGCCGTCCGCCCTGGACCGTGCGGTCCTCGGCGTGCGCGACGCCCGCCGGGAGCAGCGCTCCGACGAGTGCGGTGAGCACGGCCGCGGCCGATCCGCGGGCGATGGCTCGCGCCTGTCCTGACGACGACATGGGACCCCTCCAGATGTGGCTAATGAGGTAAGGCTAACCTAAACTACGATCACCCCGGCTGGAACCCCCATCCCGGCCATCCAGGCCCAGGCGCCCCACGGCAGCCCTCCCTTCACCCCCGACAACTCCCGGGCGACAAGCCCCCAACAGCACGACAGGACGGTGGACTTCGGTGCGTATGCCGCGCTCAATCCGTATGGCCGGCGCGTGGACCGCCGTTCTCGCCCTGGCCCTCACGGGCTGCGGAGCGTCGTCGGACGACGGCGGCGGGACCTCCCCGAAGGCGAAGGCGGCGGCCTCCGCGCCCGACCGGGTCGAGCCGCTGAAGACCCGCCCCGAGCCCGAGCTCCCCGCCACCGTCACGTCGGCCGACGGCAAGAAGGTCACCGTCGCGGACACGAGCCGGATCGTGCCGCTCACCGGCAGCCTCAACGAGATCGTGTTCACGCTGGGGCTCGGCGAGAACGTCGTGGCCCGCGACATCACCGCGACCTTCGAACAGGCGAAGAAGCTGCCGGTGGTGACGCGCGCGCACGACGTGTCGGCGGAGAGCGTCCTTTCCCTGAAGCCGACGGTCGTCCTCGCCGACACCTCGACGGGCCCCGCCGAAGCCGTCGACCAGATACGTGACGCGGGCATCCCGCTCGTGGTGTTCGACCCGGCGAAGAGCCTCGACGACGTGGGCCCCCGGATCGACGCGGTGGCCAGGACGCTGGGGGTCGGAAAGTCGGGCGACGAGCTCAAGTCCCGTACGCAGGAGCGGATCGCGAAGGTCCGCAAGTCCATACCGGCCGCCGCGCGCACCGAGAAGCCCCGCGTCGCCTTCCTCTACCTGCGCGGCTCCGCGTCCGTCTATCTGCTCGGCGGCCGCGAGTCCGGCGCGGGCTCGCTCCTGGAAGCGGCGGGCGCGGTCGACGCGGGCAAGGCGTCGGGCCTGGAGAAGGACTTCACGGCGATCACCAGCGAGGCCCTCGCCAAGGCTGCCCCCGACGCGATCCTGGTGATGTCCAAGGGGCTCGCATCGGTGGACGGCGTGGACGGGCTGCTCAAGGTCCCCGGTGTCGCCGAGACCCCGGCCGGTCTCGACCGCCGCATCGTCTCGATCGACGACGGGGTGCTCCTGAACTACGGGCCGCGCACGGACCAGGTACTGAAGTCGCTGGTGGAGCAGTTGTACGGGAGCGGCAAGTGACCGTCCTGACCAAGCAGGCGGACGCCGGGTCCGCCGACGCGGAGCCTGCGATTCCGCGGGCCCGCCGCCGGGGCGCGGCCGCCTCCCTGACCGCGGGCCTCACGGCCGTCCTCGTCCTCCTCTGTCTCCTCTCCGCCGGGATCGGCGCCTACGACATCCCCCTCGGAGACGTGCTCGGTTCCGTACAGCACCGGATCGGGCTCGGCGGCAGCGCGCTCGACCGGGTCGCGGAGAGCGTCCTGTGGAACGTACGGCTGCCGCGTGTGACGCTCGCGCTGCTCGTCGGCGGATCCCTGGGCTGCGCGGGCGCGCTCATGCAGGGCGTGTTCGGCAATCCGCTCGCCGAGCCGGGCGTCATCGGGATCTCGGCGGGCGCGGCGGTCGGCGCGGTGGCGTCGATCGCGCTGGGCCTGAGCTTCTTCGGGAACTGGACGGTGACGGTCTGCGCGTTCGTCGCCGGGCTCGCGACCGTCCTGCTCGTGTACGTCCTCTCGCGCAACGGAGGCCGTACGGAAGTCGTCACGCTGATCCTCACCGGCATCGCCGTGAACGCGTTCGCGGGGGCCCTGATCGGACTCTGCATCTTCTTCGCGGACAACGCGCAGGTCACCCAGATCACGTTCTGGCAGCTCGGCTCGCTCTCCCAGGCCACGTGGCCGAAGGTCCTCGCCGTGCTGCCGTGCGCGGTGGCGGGCCTGGCGGTGGCTCCGCTGTACGCGCGCAAGCTGGACCTGCTCTCGCTCGGCGAGCGGCCCGCGCGGCATCTGGGGGTCGACGTCGAGCGGCTGCGTCTGGTGCTCGTCCTGGTGGTCGCGCTGCTGACCGCCGCTGCCGTGGCCGTCGCCGGGATCATCACGTTCGTCGGCCTTCTCGTCCCGCATCTGCTGCGGATGGCGGCGGGGCCGGGGCACCGCTTCCTCGTGCCGGGCAGTGCGCTGGGCGGGGCGGTCGTCCTGGTCGGCGCGGATCTCGCGGCGCGGACGGTGGCGGCGCCCGCCGAGCTGCCGCTCGGGGTGCTCACCGCGCTCTTCGGGAGCCCGTTCTTCTTCTGGCTGCTGCGCAGGACCCGTCGCAAGCAAGGGGGTTGGGCGTGAGGACGCGTCTCGCCGATCGGCTGTTCCCCTCCGGCCGCGGGCTCGCGCCGCCGGAACCCTTCGCTCCCGGTGACGTGCTCGCCGAGACGTCGGAGCTCGTGGTGCGGCTCGGCGGGCGCGAGGTGCTCGCGGGGGTGTCCCTCAGGGCTCGCGCGGGCGAGGTCCTGGCCCTGGTCGGGCCCAACGGGGCGGGGAAGTCGACCCTGCTGGCGGCGCTGGCCGCCGACCTTCCGGCCGACGAGGGGGCCGTACGCGTCTGCGGGCGGCCCGTCGCGCAGTGGCCCGCGCGTGAACTGGCGCTGCGCCGGGCCGTGCTGCCGCAGGCCGCCGCGCTCTCCTTCCCCTTCGCGGTGGAGGACGTCGTACGGATGGGGCGTGCGCCCTGGGCCGGGACGGATCTGGAGGACGACGACGAGCGGGTCGTACGGGAAGCGATGGCCGCGACGGAGGTCGTCGAGTTCGCCGCACGTCCGTTCTCCGCGCTCAGCGGCGGTGAGCGGGCGCGGGTCGCGCTGGCCCGTGTCCTGGCCCAGCGGGCACCGCTCCTGCTGCTCGACGAGCCGACCGCGGCGCTCGACCTGCGCCATCAGGAACTGGTCCTGCGGATCTGCCGGGAGCGGGCGGCCGCGGGCGAGGCGGTGGTGGTGGTCCTGCACGATCTGGGGCTGGCGGCGGCGTACGCGGATCGGGTCGCGGTGTTGCGGGGCGGGGTGCTCGCCGCGGAGGGGCCGCCGGCCGAGGTGTTCACGGGAGAGCTCCTCTCCCATGTCTACCGCCAGCCGGTTGAGGTCTTCCCGCACCCGCGCAAGGGGGCTCCGCTGGTGACTCCGGTGCGGGGCCGAGGCCCTTCTTGACCCCCGCTTTGCCACCCCATGAACCCCCCATCACCCCACCGTGACGCACCTGTAAGCACCCTCCGTCCGGTGAGAGGTGAATCACGGAACGGCTGGGTATCGACCAGGTAAGGCTCAGTTAAGTTAGGTCCGCCTCACCGGCACGTCGGATGCCGGGATCATGATCCGTGAACCGCCTTGGAGCCCCCTATGCGCCCCGTCCGCCTGTCCGCCGTCACGGCCCTCGCCGCGGCCGCCGCGCTCACCGCCGTCACGGGCTGCACCGAGAAGAGCGACTCCAAGGGCGGCGGCAACACCGTCGAGGTGACCGCCACCGACGACAAGTGCGAGGTCTCCACGACCAAGCTGCCCGCCGGGCACGTCGAGCTGGCCATCGAGAACAAGGGCTCCAAGGTCACCGAGGTCTACCTCCTCTTCCCCGACGACCGCATCGTCAGCGAGCGCGAGAACATCGGCCCCGGCACGAAGCAGAAGCTCACCGCCGAGGTGAAGGCCGGCTCGTACCAGATCGCCTGCAAGCCCGGCATGAAGGGCGACGGCATCCGCCAGAAGGTCACCGTCAGCGGCGGCAAGACCGTCAAGCGCGACCCGCGTCTGGACAAGGCCGTCGCCGACTACCGCGCCTACGCGCAGGAGCAGGCCGACGCGACGCTGCCCAAGGTCAAGCTCTTCACCGACGCCGTCCGCGACGGCGACATCGAGGCCGCCAAGAAGGCATACGCCAACTCCCGCATCGGCTGGGAGCGCACCGAGCCGGTGGCCGAGTCCTTCGGTGACATCGACCCGAAGGTCGACGTCCGCGAGGACGGCCTGGAGGAGGGCCAGGACCTGGAGAAGGACTGGACGGGCTGGCACCGTCTGGAGCGGGCCCTGTGGAAGGACAAGAAGATCGGTGAGCGCGAGAAGGAGCTCGCCACGCAGCTCGACAAGGACCTGAAGGACTGGCAGAACCGCGTCGGCAAGGCGGAGATCACCCCGACCTCCATGGCCAACGGCGCCAAGGAGCTCCTCGACGAGGTCGCCACCGGCAAGGTCACCGGCGAGGAGGAGCGCTACTCGCACACCGACCTCGTCGACTTCAAGGCGAACGTCGAGGGCGCGGAGAAGGCCTACGACCTGCTCAAGGCCGTCGCGTCGGAGAACGACCCGGCGCTCACCAAGGAGCTCGACAAGCAGTTCGCGGCCCTGGACAAGCTGCTTGCCGCCTACCGCCAGGGCGGCGGCAAGGACTCGTACACGTTCACGGCGTACGACAAGCTCGACAAGGCGGACATCAAGGATCTCCAGGACGGCGTGAACGCGCTCGCGGAGCCGCTGTCGAAGCTGGCCGCCGCTGTCGTCGTCAAGAACAAGTAGCGGCAGGGGGAACCGGACGATGACCGAGACCACGAGCGACACGGCCGACGTGTCCGTGCCGGACCAGGACACCGGCTCCGGTTCCCCTTCGCGGCGTTCGCTCCTTGGCTGGGGTGGTGCCGGGCTCGCGCTGGGCGCCGCCGTCACCGGGGGCGCGGTCGCGGTGAGCCGGTCCGGGGACGAGGCCGTGCCGGCCGCGTCGGCGGGCGGCGCCGTCGCCTTCCTCGGCACCCACCAGGCGGGGATCGCGACCCCCGTCCAGGACCGGCTGCACTTCGCCGCGTTCGACGTGAAGACGGACGACCGCGAGCAGTTCGTGCAGCTCCTGAAGGACTGGACGAAGGCCGCCGCGCGGATGACCGCGGGGCACGAGGTCGGCGAGGGCGCCGTGGGCGGGCTCGCCGAGGCGCCGCCGGACGACACCGGCGAGGCGCTGGGCCTCAAGCCGTCGCGGCTGACCCTCACGATCGGCTTCGGGCCGGGTCTCTTCGAGAAGTTCGACCTGGCGGACAGGCGCCCCGAGGCCCTCGTCGACCTCCCGAAGTTCCCCGGCGACAACCTCGACAAGTCCCGCGGCGGGGGCGATCTGTGCGTGCAGGCCTGCGCGGACGATCCGCAGGTCGCCGTGCACGCCATCCGCAACCTCGCCCGCATCGGCTTCGGCAAGGTCGCGGTGCGCTGGTCGCAGCTCGGGTTCGGCAAGACGTCCTCCACGACGCCGGGCGCGCAGACCCCCCGTAACCTCTTCGGCTTCAAGGACGGCACCCGTAACGTCTCGGGCGAGGACAACTCGGCGCTGGCCAAGCACGTGTGGGTGGGCGAGAAGGACGGGCCCGGCTGGATGACCGGGGGCTCGTATCTCGTCGCGCGCCGCATCCGCATGAACGTCGAGACCTGGGACCGGACTCCGCTCGGCGAGCAGGAGGACATCTTCGGGCGCGACAAGGGCAAGGGCGCTCCGGTCGGCAAGGCCAAGGAGCACGACGAGCCGTTCCTGAAGGCGATGAAGCCGGACTCGCACGTCCGGCTCGCGCATCCGGACACGAACGACGGCGCGACGATCCTGCGTCGCGGCTATTCCTTCACGGACGGCAGCGACGGGCTCGGCCGCCTGGACGCGGGGCTCTTCTTCCTCGCCTACCAGCGGGACGTCCGTACGGGATTCATTCCGGTGCAGCGCAATCTGGCGCGCTCCGACGCGCTCAACGAGTACATCCAGCACGTGGGTTCAGCGGTCTTCGCGATCCCGCCGGGCGTCCGCGACAAGGACGACTGGTGGGGCCGGGCACTGTTCAGCTGAGGGGATCTGACGGACATGTTCGGTAACTATCTGATCGGCCTGCGCGAGGGCCTTGAGGCCAGCCTGGTCGTCTGCATCCTCATCGCCTATCTGGTGAAGACGGAGCGGCGCGACGCGCTCAAGCCCATCTGGATCGGCATCGGCGTCGCGTGCGGGCTCGCGCTCGGCTTCGGGTGCGCGCTGACCTTCGGTTCGCAGGAGCTGACGTTCAAGGCGCAGGAGGCGCTGGGCGGTTCGCTGTCGATCGTCGCCGTGGCCCTGGTGACGTGGATGGTCTTCTGGATGCGGCGTACGGCCCGTCATCTCAAGGCGGAGCTGCACGGCAGGCTGGACGCGGCACTCCAGATGGGCACGGGCGCCCTGGTCGCCACGGCGTTCCTCGCCGTGGGCCGCGAGGGCCTGGAGACCGCGCTGTTCGTGTGGGCCTCGGTGCGCGCGTCGAACGACGGGACGCCGGGGCCGCTGATCGGCGTGCTCCTGGGCCTGCTCACGGCGATCCTGCTGGGCTGGCTGTTCTACAAGGGCACGGTCCGCATCAACCTGGCGAAGTTCTTCACCTGGACCGGCGCCATGCTGGTGGTCGTGGCGGCGGGCGTCCTCGCGTACGGCGTCCATGACTTGCAGGAGGCGGAGTTCATCGGCGGCCTCCAGAACAAGGCGTTCGACATCAGCGCGACGATCCCGCCGGACAGCTGGTACGGCACGCTCCTGAAGGGCATCTTCAACTTCCAGCCGGATCCGACGGTTGTCCAGGTCACGGTGTGGCTGCTGTACCTGATCCCGACGCTCGCACTCTTCTTCGCCCCGGTAGGGTTCGGGCCCGGGAAGGGGAAGGTGAACGCAACGCATGAGCAGGCTTCCAAGGCAGCGCACTCCGATGCGGGTCGGACGGCGGCAGCGGCCGGTCCGGTACGCGATGGTGGCGTCGACGGTGACCGTCCTGACGGTGACGGCGAGCGGGTGCGTGACGGTGCACGGGGAGCGGGAGGTCGTCCCGTCGGCGACGAAGGCTGAGGCCGACCGCGCTCTGAAGGACTTCCTCGTCGCGTACAACAAGGCCGAGAAGGCGTACGACCCGGCGCTGGACGCGGCGCGGGTGACCGGGCCGCTCGGTGCCATCAACCAGGCGGGCCTGAAGGTGCGGGGCACGCAGAATCCGGGCGGCAATCCCAAGCAGGTGCCGCTGGAGCTGACGGACGCGAAGTTCTCGATCCCGAAGAAGGCCGGCTGGCCCCGGTGGTTCGTCGCGGACACGAAGTCCAACCGCAGGGGCGATCTGCGCTGGGTCCTCGTCTTCACCAAGGGCAGCAAGGACCAGCTGTGGGAGGCGTCCTACCTGAACCTGGTCTCGCCCGAGAAGATGCCCGAGCTGAAGAAGGACAAGGACGGCTGGGCCGAGCCGGTCGCGGCAGACTCCAAGGCCCTTGCGGTGGCGCCGCAGAACCTCGGCAAGGAGTACACGACGTACTTGAAGTCGGGCGGCGACACCTTCGAGCCGGGCAGCCACACGTCGCTGTGGAAGGCGGCCCGCGACAAGAACACCAAGCGCCGTGGCATCGCCGTCCAGTACATCGACGAGCCGCAGAACGAGGGAACGTTCGCTCCGGTGGGCCTGCGCACGCGGGACGGCGGCGCGATGGTCTTCTTCTCGACGCACCACTACGAGAAGCGGACGGCCGCGAAGGGCGTGGAGCTCACCGTGGATCCCGCGGTGAAGCCTCTCCTGAAGGGCGAGGTCAAGGAGTCGGTGACGCTGGAGCGCGTCTCCAACCAGCTCGTCGTCGACCCGGCCGGGACGGGCAAGGTGTCGTTCCTGAGCCGCATCCAGGGCCTGACGGGCGCGCAGGGCCATTAGGCCCGCCGGGCGGCGGGCCGGGTTCCCTTCGCGCGTGTGCCCGCCCCGCCGCGAGCGGCCGTGCGTGCGTCAGCCCCGCAGCGGCCAGGCGGCGGCTTCGTGCTGGGGCTCGCCCGCGACGCGGGCGCATTCGTCGGTGAGGATCTCCAGGAGCGTCAGCGGGTCCGGAAGGGCGTGCTCGGGTCCGCGGATCCAGCTGACGGCCAGATCGCCGGGCAGCCGTGCGGGCGGCACCAGGACGTACGAACCGCGGCAGTGCCAGCGCAGGCCGGGGTGTTCGTTCGTCGTCTCGGGGTGGCAGTCCAGCTCACAGGGCCACCACTCGTCCTCGTCCTCCGGGGTGCCGCGCGTGAGCGTGAAGAAGAGCATCCGCCCCTCGTCCATGACGCCCTCGGACTCGGCGACCGGGCCCACTTCGATGCCGTCCGCGAGCAGCCTGGCCAGCGCCTCGCGCCCGGCGGCCACCGGTACGTCGAGCACGTCGTGGACCATGCCCGTCGCGGTGATGAAGTTGGCCTGCGGCTGATGCCTGGCCCAGCGCTCGATCTGCCCGCGGTCCGTCGTGGACTGCGTCTGCCAGGCGAAGGAGATGGGGTGCCTGGCGGGGGTGGGACAGCCGATGCGGTCGCACGAACACCGGTACGCGGAGGGGTGCGCGGCCGGTGAGAGCGGCAGGCCCGCTGCCGCCGCCGCGAGGAGCAGCGCCTCACGGCCCGCTTCCTCGCCCGCCGTGTTGTCCTCCGGTCGGGGACGCCGGCGAAGCCACTGGGAAATCCTGCTCTGCCCGCCGGACCGGCGGCCGAACTCCGCGCCCATCAATCCCCTCACCTCGCATGTGTGCCGAGAAGCATGTCCCATGGTCGCACCATCCTGCTCCTCGGGGGGCCAGAGCCCACATCCGGGGTAGCTGGGGTGATGCACGGCGCAGGGTGACATCGCGCGTCATTGTGTGGCAACAAGGGATATACGCCCCTACCGTGTTCGCCATGGTCACCAGGACTGTGCTCACGGGACTCTCGGGGTTCATGAGCCTCGCCACATTGACCCTCGCGACGCCCGCCGGAACCCTCAACCCGCTCGAATGGGGCGGCGGCCCCCTGACGGTGGAGGCTCTCCCCCGCGTCACCTACACCGCCCACCGCGGCGGCGCCCTCGAAGTGCCGGAGAACAGCATGTCCGGCCTGGTGGCGGCGTACGAACGCGGCACGGCCCAGGTCATCGACGTCGATACGCGGATACTGCGCGACGGCACGCTGGTGGCCATCCACGACGCGACCCTGGACCGTACGACGACGTCCACGGGCCCGGTGCGTTCGCTCACCCTGCGCCAGTGGCGGCAGGTCAGGCTGCGGCCGGGGGCCGGTCTGCCCGGCAGTTGGCGTGCCGAGCGGCCGCCGACGGTCGCCGAGGTCCTGGACCGCTTCGGCGGGCGCATCGTGCTGATGCTGGAGGCCAAGGACCCGGCCGGCCTGCGCAGGCTCGGCTCGCTGATCCGCGCGCGGAACCTGACCCGCTCGGTGTTCGTGAACTCCAACGACCCCGCCGTCGCCCTGCGCGCGCACCGCATGGGCCTGCTCGCGCAGGTGTGGCGCTCCAGGGAGCAGATGCGCACGGACCGGCCCGCTCGCTGGGCCGGGTTCGTGGACGTCCTCGACGTGGATCACAAGGCGCGGGACGTGGATGTCCTGCGCGCGGTCAACTCCGGGATTCCGCGGGTGTGGGCGCACACGCTGACCACGCCGGGCCAGCGCGACCGGGCGCTGCGGCTCGGCTGCAACGGCGTGATCACGGACGCTCCGGGGCTGCTCGCGCGGACGCCGGTGAAGAAGGGGTGGCCGGTCGGGCCCGCGTGATCAGCGGGGCGCGATCCCGTACAGGGCGTACTCGACGAGCTTGTCGCCGTACTCGTGCGTGAGCGGTCCCGTCCGCTGGAGCCAGCGCTGGGCCATCGGGCCGGTCCACAGCTCCAGGGCGATGCGGGGGTCCACCTCGGCGGAGACCTGGCCGGCTTCCTGGGCGATGCGCAGGCGCTTCACGTAGAGCTGGAGCGAGGGCTCCAGGAGCTTTTCGACGTACTCGGCGCCGATCTCGTCATTGAGCATGCCCTCGGCGGCGAGTGCCCGGTAAGGGGCGTCGTACTTGGGGTTCTTGAGCTCGTCGATGGTGGCCCGCACGACGTACTTGAGGTCGGCTTCCAGGTCCCCGGAGTCCGGGATCTCGTGCTCCGGTTCGCGGCCCGCCTCGGTGCTCGCCTCCACGCTCGCCTGGTGGCCGAGGTCCAGGAAGGCGTCGAGGAGTACGGCGCCCTTCGACGGCCACCAGCGGTAGATCGTCTGCTTGCCCACGCCCGCGCGGGCGGCGATCGCCTCGATCGTGAGCTTGGCGTAGCCGACCTCGGAGACCAGTTCGAGGGCGGCGTCATAAATCGCGCGGCGCGAGCGTTCGCTGCGGCGCTTGGAGTCAGGGGCGGATTTCGTGGTCATGCCGTCGAATGTAGCAGCGGGCGAGCCGAGACGTACCGTCTCATTAAAGCTTGACAAGACGAACCGTCTCGTTCAGAGTAAGTCATCGAAGCGAGACGAGACGTCTCGCCGAAGGCGCTCGATCACTCGATCCGGAGGTATCCACATGTCGCGAGGCGGAGCAGGAAACATGCTGGGCGTGGGCGGTACGCGCACCAACCTCTCCCGCAAGGCGTTGCGCGGCGGGGGCCGCGGCGGCCAGGTCGGCGGCGGGCTCAGCCCGCAGGCGCAGAAGCGTGAGCTGCTGCGCAAACTCCAGGAAGGCCGCTCGGCACGCGACGAGTCGTGAGCCGGGGACGCGGACGGCGGCCTGACCATCCGCCGACCCGGGTGGACCACGCACCGAACCACCCGTTCAGATCACAGCGCGAGGGCTCCTCAGACCGCACCATGGGCAGCAACTGACCCACTACGGGCAGGAACTGACCACCGCGGTACGTGAGGAGCCCTCGTTGAGTCGTATTCCTCGTCGCGCCACACCCCGGCGCTATCTGATGTGCTCACCGGCACACTTCAAGGTCACGTACTCCATCAACCCCTGGATGGATCCCTCCAAACCGGTCGACGTCCCCCTGGCCATCGCCCAGTGGGAGGACCTGCGCGACCGCTACCGCTCGCTCGGCCACACCGTCGAGGAGCTCGTCCCGCGTCCCGGCCTGCCGGACATGGTCTTCGCCGCGAACGGCGCGACCGTCATCGGGGGCCGCGTGCTCGGCGCGCGGTTCGCCCACCCCGAGCGCGGGCCCGAGGCCGTCGCCCACCTGGAGTGGTTCCGGGAGCACGGCTTCACGGACCTCCTCGAACCCACGCACGTGAACGAGGGCGAGGGCGACTTCGCCGTCACGTCCTCATACGTCCTGGCCGGACGCGGCTTCCGGGCCAGCCCCCTGTCGCACGGGGAGGCGCAGGAGTTCTTCGGCCGCCCGGTCATCGGCCTCGATCTGGTCGATCCGCGCTACTACCACCTGGACACGGCGCTCGCGGTGCTCGGTGACACGGGGGACGCGACGGACGACGTCATGTACTACCCGCCCGCATTCTCGCCGGGCAGCCAGGCGGTCCTGCGGCGGCTCTTCCCCGACGCGCTGATCGCCGAGGAGCCGGACGCGGTGGCCCTCGGGCTCAACGCGGTGTCGGACGGCCTGCACGTGCTGCTCCCGCAGGGCGCGGTCGGCCTCTTCGCGCCGCTGCGGGAACGCGGCTACGAACCCGTCGCCATGGACCTGAGCGAACTGCTCAAGGGCGGCGGCAGCGTGAAGTGCTGCACGCAGGAGCTGCGCGGCTAGCTCTCCGCGCTCTCCTGGTGGGGCGGCGGCCATGCGTCGCCCCACTCCGCGTCGCGGGCCGCGCGGTACAGCGGGCCGTGGCGCTTGGTCACCGTCTCGCGGTGCAGCCTCTCGTCCGGCGCGCACAGGTCGAGCAGGACCTGGCCCTTGCGGATCTGGGGCTTGCGCACGACGCGCTCGGGCGCGGGGACGGCATCGAAGCGGACCGCGGCCACGTAGCTGAACTTCTCGTCCTCGTACGCCAACGAGCCGCCCTTGACCTGCCGGTGCAGGGACGAGCGGCTGACCCGGGCGGAGAAGTGGCACCAGTCCTCGCCGGGCACGATGGGGCAGGCCGAGCTGTGCGGGCAGGGCGCGGCGATCCGGAATCCGGCGGCGACGAGGCGGTCCCGTGCCTCGATGACGCGTGCGTAGCCGTCGGGGGTGCCCGGCTCGACGATGACGACGGCCTGCGCGGCACCGGCCGCCGCGTCGACGACCGAGCGCCGGTCGGCCTCGGTCAGCTCCTTGAGGACGTACGACACTGTGACGAGATCAGTGCTCTCGATGCTGAGCGCCGATCCGATACGAGAGCGCTGCCACTGCGTGGTCTTCAACCACGGGTTGGCGGCGGCCAGTTCACGCCCCAGGGCGAGCGCAGGCTCGGCCCAGTCGAGGACCGTGACGGGCCGCTCTCCGTCCCAGGTCGCGCTCACCGCCCAGGTCGCCGCGCCGGTCCCGCCGCCGACGTCGACATGGCTGCCGGGCGCCCACCCGGCGGGCGCCGCGTCCGCGAGGGCGCCGAGCGCGGAACGCACCGCTTCGAAGGTCGCGGGCATCCGGTAGGCGGCATAGGCGGCGACGTCCGCCCGGTCCCGCAGGATCGGCGCGTCGGTAGGCGTACTCCCCCGATAGTTGGCGATCAGCCGCTCGACGGCCTGCGCGGCCTGCTTGGCCGGAAGCCCGTCGAGCAGCCCGGCAAGGGCAGCACGCAGGGTCTCACCGGGGACTACCGGGGAATGGGGGACGTTCACCCGGCAATTCTACGGCGGGACAGGCCCCGTAAGGGGCGCGGGGAACTGCGCGACAAGCCCCCACCGGGCCCGCAGGCAAAAGCACCGCCCCCGGCGAGGCTCAGCGCGCAGCGCGGGCAAGCCGGGTGGCGGCCCGGGCCCGAGGCCCACTGTCCAAAGCCCCGCGCCGCGGATGCACCGCATTGGCCAGCAGAATCAGAAACGAGTCAGTGGCGGGGTCGATCACGAGGGACGTACCGGTGAAACCGGTGTGCCCCGCGGCCCCGCGCCCCGCGAGCTCCCCCATGAACCACGCCTGGTCGAGATTGAACCCGAACCCCGGCGGCGTCAGCATCAGCTCGACGAAGTCGGGCCCGAGGATGCGCGCCGTACCGTAAGAGCCGCCGCACAGCAGCGCCCGGCAGAAGACCGCGAGGTCGCGCGCGGTGGAGAAGAGCCCGGCGTGCCCCGCGACACCGCCGAGCGCCCAGGCGTTCTCGTCGTGCACCTCGCCCCGCAGCATCCCCCGGTCCGCCTTCGCCCAGGGCCTGCGCTGGTCCTCGGTGGCGGCCGCGTCGGGGCGCGGCCCGAAGCCGGTGGCCGCCATGCCGAGCGGCCGGGTGATGCCCTCGCGAACCAGGACGTCTAGCGGGCGGCCCGTGATGCGCTCCAGGACGTGCTGGAGCAGCAGCATGTTCAGGTCGGAGTACAGATACTCGCCCGGCGGCGAAGACGGCGCCTCCGTGGCCAGGGCGGTGAACCGCGCCGCGTCGTCCGGGCAGTCGTACAGCGGCAGTTCGGGACGCAGGCCCGAGGTGTGCGTGAGCAGCTGGCGCACGGTGATGCCGTACTCGGCGGCGGCGGTGAGCTCGGGGACGTACGCCGAGACGCGCGCGTCGATGCCGAGCGTGCCGCGCTCCAGCTGCTGCATCGCGGCGACCGTGGTGAAGAGCTTGGTCAGCGACGCCAGGTCGAAGGGCGTGCCGGTGCGGGTCAACACCTGCTCCGCGGGCGGCAGTTCGACCCCCGCACCGGCCTCCGCGTCGTAGGCGGCATAGCGCACCGCGCGGCCCACCGCCTCCTCGACGGCGATCACGGGGCCGCGTCCGGCGAGCACGACGGCGCCCGCGCACCAGGGCCGTTCCCCGCGCGTCAGCGCGCGCACCTCGCGTACGAGGTGACCCATCTCCTGCGTGTCGAGCCCCGCGCGGTCCGGTGTCCCGGCGCGCAGGAGGCGTGGCGCGGTCAGTGGTCCGTCCCCTCCCGGTTCGGTCTGGCCGAGGAGTGCTGCCAGGGGCGGCACAGTCCCACGAAGCAGCCGATGGCCGCCAGCCCGCAGAAGAGCTGGACGACGGCCATCGGTACGGCCGTGGCCTCGCCCGCGATGCCCACGAGGGGGGACGCGATCGCGCCGATGAGGAAGGAGGAGGTGCCGAGCAGCGCGGACGCGGAGCCCGCGGCGTGCGGGGTGCGCATCAGGGCGAGGGCGTTGGTGTTGGGCATCGCGAGGCCCATCGCCGACATCAGGACGAAGAGCCCGGCGGCGACGGGGAACAGGCCGACGTCCCCGAAGGCCCCGGAGGTCATCAGGAGCAGCGCGGTGGCGGCGAGCACGATGACCGTCAGGCCGAAGGCGAGCGCCTTGTCGAGGCTGACCCGGCCGACGAGGATCTTGCCGTTGATCTGGCCGACGACGATCAGGCCGACGGAGTTCACGCCGAACAGGAGACTGAAGGTCTGCGGAGACGCCCCGTAGATCTCCTGGATGACGAACGGCGACGCGGAGATGTAGGCGAAGAGGGCGGCGAAGGCGAAGCCGCCCGCGATCATGTATCCGGTGAAGACGCGGTCGGCGAGGAGCGACTTCATGGTGCGCAGCGCCTCGACGGTGCCGCCGCTGTGCCGCTTCTCCGGGGCGAGCGTCTCGGGCAGGCTCCGCCAGACCACCGCGGTCAGGGCGATGCCGATGACCGTGAGCACGGCGAAGATGCCGTGCCAGTCGGTGAAGCGCAGGACCTGGCCGCCGATGAGGGGCGCGACGACCGGGGCGACCCCGGAGATCAGCATCAGGGTGGAGAAGAAGCGGGCCATCTCCACGCCGTCGTAGAGGTCGCGCACGACGGCGCGGGCGATGACGATGCCCGCGGCGCCCGCGAGGCCCTGCAACAGGCGGAAGCCGATGAGGAGTTCGACCGTGGGCGCGAACGCGCAGATCGCGGTGGCGAAGATGTAGACGAAGAGCCCGATGAGCAGCGGCCTGCGCCGGCCCCACTTGTCGCTCATCGGCCCGACGACGAGTTGCCCGAGCGCCATGCCGGTGAGGCAGGCGGTGAGGGTCAGCTGCGCGGTCGCGGCGGACGTGTGCAGCGAGCGGGTGACCTCCGGGAGTGCCGGCAGGTACATGTCCATGGAGAGCGGCGGGACCGCGGTGAGGCCGCCCAGGACGAGGGTGACGAGGAGGCCGGTGCGGCGCTTGGCGGCGAGGCCCGCGGGCGGGGCCGGAGCGGCGGGTGCGGCAGGTGCGGGGCCCGGGTCCGCTTTCCGGGACTGCCGTATGAGGGAGCCGTCGGACTCACTCGTGGTGCGGCTGCCGTGCTCCGGCATGCGGGTTCCTTTCCGATTAGGCGTGCGATTACCTATGCTCTCAGCTCAGTCGTGCTGGTCGAGACCATTTCCGCGGTACTCCGCGGTACGGACAGGGGCCCCAGTGGTGGAAGACAACCGTGAACCCGTGCGCTGGGGCATCCTCGCGACGGGCGGGATCGCCGCATCGTTCACGGCGAACCTCCTGGACATGCCGGACGCGGAGGTCGTCGCCGTGGCGTCGCGCACCGACGCGTCGGCGAAGGCGTTCGCCGAGCGGTTCGGGATACCGCGCGCGTACGGGAACTGGAGCGCGCTCGCCGAGGACGAGGACATCGACGTCGTGTACGTGGCGACGCCGCACGCCTCGCACCTGGCGGCCGCGGGGCTCTGCCTCGACGCGGGCCGGGCGGTGCTCTGCGAGAAGGCGTTCGCGCTGAACGCGCGCGAGGCGCAGGAGCTGGTGACGCTCGCCCGGCGGCGCGGCCTGTTCCTGATGGAGGCCATGTGGATGTACTGCCATCCGCTGGTCAGGCGGCTGAAGGCGCTGGTCGACGACGGGGCGATCGGTGAGGTGCGGACCGTGCAGGCCGACTTCGGGCTCGCCGGGCCCTTCCCTCCCTCGCACCGGCTGCGCGACCCGGCGCAGGGCGGTGGCGCGCTGCTCGATCTGGGCGTGTACCCGGTCTCGTTCGCGCATCTGATGCTCGGGGAGCCGTCGGGGGTGACGGCGAGAGCGACGCTCTCGGACGAGGGCGTCGATCTCCAGACGGGAATGCTGCTCTCGTGGGAGAGCGGTGCTCACGCTTTGTTGCACTGCTCCATCAACGCGGGCACCCCGGTCAGCGCGTCCGTCACCGGTTCGCGGGGCCGCATCGACGTACCGGACGGCTTCTTCTTCCCGGAACGCTTCGTGCTGCACCGCGACGGCCGCGATCCCGAGGAGTTCACCGCGGCGCCCGGCGACGGCCCCCGCGACAGCCTCAAGCACGAGGCCGCCGAGGTCATGCACCGCCTTCGCGCGGGCGACACGGAGTCCCCGCTCGTCCCCCTGGACGGCACCCTGGCGGTCATGCGGACCCTGGACGCCGTGCGGGAGCGGATCGGGGTGCGCTACCCGGGCGAGTGAGCGCACCCCCGTGCAGGGGCCCGGTGCCTGGGCGGGCTTCAGGCCCGGTGCCTAGGCGGGCTTCAGGCCGGGGTTGCCCGCCTCCGTCACGAAGGACGCCGCCGTGGTGATCGGCGCGCCCGGCTTCGTCACCGCCGACACCGTCTTGAAGTCGGCGCGCGCGGACTCCTGGCCGAGGACCACGGTCACATAGCCGCGGCGCCCGTTGTAGAACTTCATGTGCGGGTTGGCCTTGGTGTAGGTCTCCCAGTTCGCGGGCTTCTCGGCGCCGTCCTTGCCGCTCGCGATGGACGTGGCGACGATCTCCGTGCCGACCGTCTTGGACGCCGGGGTGTCGAAGTCCTTCTTGATGTCGTAGGCGTACCCGACGTGCACGTCGCCCGTGAGCACCATCAGGTTCTCGATCCCGGCCGACGCCGCGCCCGCCAGGACGCGCTCGCGCGATGCGGGGTAGCCGTCCCAGGCGTCCATGCTGACCTTCGCCACGGGGTTGAGGTCGAGCTTGCGCTGGGAGAAGTTGACCTGCTGCGGCACGACGTTCCACAGCGCCTGCGAGCGGCGCCAGCCGTCGATGAGCCAGCGCTCCTGGGTGGCTCCGGTGAGGGTGCGCTTGGGGTCGGTGGACTCCGGTCCGGGGATGTCGGAGCCGTCGCCGTAGGCCTGGTCGGAGCGGTACTGGCGGGTGTCCAGGACGTCGAACTGGGCGAGCTTGCCCCACTTCAGGCGGCGGTAGAGCTGCAGGTCCGGGCCCTTGGGCTGCTGGGGACCGCGCAGCGGCAGGTTCTCCCAGTACGCGCGGTAGGCGGCGGCGCGGCGGATCAGGAACTCGGCGGGCGGGTTGCCGTTCTCGTCGAGGTCGCCCGCGTAGTTGTTCTCGGCCTCGTGGTCGTCCCAGGTGACGACGAAGGGGTGCATGGCGTGCGCGGCGCGCAGATCGGGGTCGGTCTTGTAGAGGGCGTACCGCAGGCGGTAGTCCTCCAGGGTCTGCGTCTCGCGGTTGTAGAGGGCGGGCAGGGTGCGGTCGGTGTAGTTGCGGGCGCCGCCCACCGAGTTCACCGCGTACTCGTAGAGGTAGTCGCCGAGGTGGAAGACGACGTCGACGTCGTCCTGCGCCAGGTGTTTGTACGCGGTGAAATAGCCGTCGTGGTAGGCCTGGCAGGAGACCGCAGCGAGCTTCAGGGAGCTCACCCGGCTGCCGGCCGAGGGGGCGGTGCGGGTCCGGCCCGTCTCGCTGATCCACGTGCCGGTCTTGAAGCGGAAGTAGTAGGTCCGGCCGGTGTTGAGGTAGTCCACCGCGACGCGCACGGAGTGGTTGTACTCGGGGTGGGCGGTGGCGGAACCGCTTCTGACCACCTGGCGGAAGCGGGCGTCGCGCGCGACCTCCCACTGGACGACGACGCGCTGCGCGGGCAGACCGCTGCCCGGCTCGTACGGGGACGGGGCGAGGCGGGTCCAGAGCAGGACCGAGCCCGGCTGCGGGTCGCCGGATGCCACGCCGAGCGTGAACGGGTTCTTGGTGATCTTCCGGCCGTCCAGCTCGGCGGCGCTCGCCGCGCCCGCCGTCGGCAGGTTGGTGGCGAAGGCGAGCGCGGCTGCGGCGCCGGTGACGGTGAGGAAACGCCGACGGCCGAGGTGGCGCGCGGCGGCTCGGAGCTCTGCGGTGTCCTGCTGGCCTGCGGGTGTCATATGGCCCTCCCCTGACGATTGGTGTCCAGGGCATGCAAGTGGTGGGGGAAGACGCGCGACTGTCGCGTACACAACACCTGCATGGCGGACGGATGATGTCCGCATGGACGCCCCTCCCGTACGCTGCGGGGCCATGAACGCTGAGCCAACTGAGCAACCGACCGGACAGACGAAGACCGCCGTGGTGACCGGCGCGGGCTCCGGGATCGGCAGGGCCGTGGCCGTGGAACTGCTGCGGGCCGGCTGGTCCGTGGCGCTCGCCGGGCGCCGCGTGAAGACCCTCGAGGAGACGGCGGCGATCGCCGCGGGAGTGTCGGAGGGCGCCGCGGTGCGGCCCGTCCCGCACGCCGAGGAGTCCACCGAGGTGAACGCTCCGGCGCAGACCGACGCCCTGTGCCTGCGCACCGACGTCTCGGGCCCCGAGGACGTGGCCGCCCTCTTCTCGGCCGTACGGGACCGCTTCGGCCGCCTGGACCTCCTCTTCAACAACGCCGGTACGTTCGGACCGGGCGGCGTCCCGGTCGACGAGCTGGCCTACGACGCGTGGCGGCACGTCGTCGACACGAACCTCAACGGCTCGTTCCTGTGCGCGCAGGCGGCCTTCCGGCAGATGAAGGAGCAGGACCCGCAGGGCGGCCGGATCATCAACAACGGCTCCATCTCCGCGCACGTCCCGCGCCCGCACTCCGTCGCGTACACGGCGACGAAGCACGCGATGACCGGCCTGACGAAGTCGCTCTCCCTGGACGGCCGCCCCTACCGGATCGCCTGCGGGCAGATCGACATCGGCAACGCCGCGACCGACATGACCGAGCGGATGCAGACCGGAATCCTCCAGGCCAACGGCGAGCTGGCGGCCGAGCCGGTGATGGACGTGGCGGACGTGGCGCGAACGGTGCGCCACATGGCGGAGCTCCCGCTGGAAGCGAACGTGCAGTTCGCGACGGTGCTCGCGACGAACATGCCGTTCGTCGGGCGGGGCTAGGCAGCCGGCGCCTTTCGGTGGCCGACCGTGACCCCGTGTTCACGGTCGGCCCACATCTGCACAAACGGAATAGATGACTCCGCGTCAATTACGCGCATGACGCCCCGTATGCTCAACGAGCCCTCCACGGGAACTCCACATTCAGAGCACACACGGAGCACACCTTGCGCATACGTTCCGCCGTTCCCGCAGTTCTCGCCTCCGCCGCACTTTCGGCCTCGCTGCTCGCCGTATCCCCCGCGAGCGCCGCCGCGCACCAAGGCGGACTGCACCTCGGGTACATCCAGTACGACAGCCCGGGCCGGGACTCCCGCTCCAACTCCTCGCTGAACGCGGAGTGGGTGAACATCCACAACAACACCGGCTCGGCGATCCAGCTCAAGGGCTACAAGCTGAAGGACAACACCGGCTACACGTACACCTTCGGCAGCTACAAGATCGGCGCCGGAAAGACCGTCAAGGTCCGCACGGGCAAGGGCACCAACGCGTCCGGCGTCCGCTACTGGGGCCGCGGCTCGTACGTCTGGAACAACACCAGCGACAAGGCCCGCCTCATCAAGCCCAGCGGCTCGCTCAAGGACTCCTGCTCCTGGACGACCGCCAACCACGGCTACAAGAACTGCCACTGACGGCCACCTGCCACCTGAAGGGGGGACGGGGGGAGCAGGGCAGCCGCTCCGTGACGGCCGGAGGGGGCCCGCGACGGGGAGCCGCGGGAAGGACCGGGGTCACGGAACGGTTGCCCTGCCGCATGACGCGGCGGGAAGAAGAGAGCGGGCGGGGGCGACGGGGTGAGGGTCCCTCCCCGTGGGGCGAGGGTCTGCTCCCCGCCCGCGGGGGCGGGGACTACTCCCCGTCCGTCCCGCGCACCTCGCCCAGGATCCGCTCGACCTCCGCAAGCTCCCCCGCGCTCAGCGGCCCGTACTCCAGCGCCCCCACGTTCTCCTCGACCTGCGCCACGGTCCGGAAACCCGGCACGGGGACGGCCAGCGGGCTGCGCGCCCAGAGCCAGGCGAGCGCCCCCTGCGCGAGGCTCCGGCCGCCGCCGGTCAGGACCGAACGCACCGCGTCCACCCGCCCCAGCCACTCGGGATCGGCGCCCCCGCCCGTCCCGAAGCCCGGCAGCCAGGCGGGCGGAGCACTGCGGATGTCACCGGCCGCGGGCACGCGCCCCGCGCCGAACTTCCCGGTGAGGAGCCCCATGGCCAGCGGACTGCGCAGCACGCTCGCGAGCCCGAGTTCCGCGCAGAGCGCCAGCATCCGGGGCGCGTCCTGGAGCACGTTGCAGCGGTGCTGGACCGCCGCGCAGTGCGGCCCCTCGGCGAAGACCGCCGCCCGGTCCGGGTCGTCGGTGCTCCACCCGTAGGCCCGGATGAGGCCCTCCCGCACGAAGTCCTCGCAGGCGTCGCGCAGTTGAGCGGCCCGCTCCGGGTCCGCGTCGCCGATGTGCAGCTGGTAGAGGTCGACGTGATCCGTGCCGAGCCGCTTCAGCGAAGCGGTCAGCGCACGGCGTGCGTACGCCACCGAGTCGTCCGCGCCGCCGAGCGCGGCCCGCTTCTCCTCGTCGAAGAGGTTGCCCCACTTGGTGGCGATGACGACGTCGTCCCGCCGCGCGCCGAGCGCGCGCCCCAGGACGCGCTCGCTGTGCCCCGTGCCGTAGTTGTCCGCGGTGTCGAAGAAGTCCACGCCGAGGTCGACGGCCCGCCGGATCGCCCGGACCGACTCCTCGTCGTCGACCGCGCCCCAGCCGTACGGCTCCCCCGCGGGCCCCGACCACTCGCCCCCGATGGCCCAGCAGCCGAGCCCCAGCGCGCTGACCTCGATGCCGCTGCGCCCCAGTGTCCTGCGCCTCGTGCCTGTCGTGCCTGTCGTACCTGTCGTACCTGTCGTCCGTGTCGTCTCCATGCCCGGGAACGCTAGGAGTTGAAGCGCACGCGAAGACAAGCCCTCCGCGGATTTACGCTTGTCCCGTCTCGAACCGGGAGACCTTCCCGCCCTCGACGGTGAACTGCCACTTGGTCCGCATCTCGCCCCACGTGTCGTTGCGGTACGTGACGATCAGCGTCCGCCCGCCGTCCGACTCGTTCTCCACGTCCATGTGGCCGTTCGAGGAGAAGACCTCGCGGTCGGTCCAGTCGGCGATGTCCCGGTCGGAACCGTCGTCGGACATGGTCGCGCCGGGCGCGAGGACGTCCCGGAAGGCGGTCTGGTCGTGGGAGTTCACCGCGGTGACGAAGGCCCGGACCGTCGGGTCGGAGAGCCGGTTTACCTGAATGCTCATGCACCCACGGTCACATCGGCGGCCCGGCCCCGCCACCGGGCGAGGTCACCCGTACGGCCGATTGAGCCGGGTGCGCGGCGGGGCTCTGACGGACGGTGGGTGATGACGCACCACGATGACGCACCACGAACCATGTCCGCCCCCGCCATCCGCTCACCCCGGGAGACAGCGCCATGACCAGTTCCTGCTTCGACCGACGCGACCTGGGCCTCCTCCTGCTCCGTGTCGGGGCCGGCGGGGTTCTCGCCTCGCACGGGGCCCAGAAGCTCTTCGGCTGGTTCGGCGGCCACGGCATCGAGGGCACCGGCGCCTTCATGGAGTCCATCGGCTTCACCCCCGGCAAGGTGAGCGCGGTCGTCGCCGGGCTCGCCGAAGCGGGCGGCGGCACGCTGCTCGCACTCGGCCTCGCGACCCCCGCCGCCGGTTCCGCGGCGGCGGGAGCCATGGCCGGGGCGACCGCGGTGCACGCCCCGAACGGCTTCTTCAGCCAGGGCGGCGGCTACGAGTACCCGGCGTTCCTCGGCCTCGTCTCCGCCGCCCTCGCCGTCACGGGCCCCGGCGCCTACTCCCTCGACAGCTCGCTCGGCCACTCCTTCAACCGCAACTGGATGGTGCCTGCGGCTCTGGCGGGCACGGCCGTCGGGGTGCTCGTGTCGGTGGGGACGCGGGCGAAGAACGTACGCGACCAGGAGAGCGCCGACGATCCGGAGACGTCGGCCTGACGGTCACGCTGCCCGGCCTGACGGTCACACCGCCGGGCCGACCCTCACACCGCCACGCGCCGGTCGTCCCCGTCGCTCTCCTTGCCGCCCTCGTCCGCTGGGGTCCCGCCCGCGTGCGGAGTCATGGTCAGGCCGTCCGGCTTCACGGTGACCAGGGCCTGCGCCTTCGGTTCGGGCGAGGTGAGCGCGAGGCGAGGCCAGAGCTGTTTGACCGTGGCGAGGATGATGAGCAGTTCGGTCCAGGCGAAGGCCTCGCCGACGCAGTTGCGGCGGCCCGCGCCGAAGGCCAGGAACGCGCCGCGGGTGGCCGCGTCGGGCCGCCCCGACCAGCGGTCCGGGTCGAAGCTCCCCGGCTCGGGGAAGACCGCCGGGTCGTGCTGGTGGAGGTAGGGGCTGTAGACGACGTCCGCGCCCTCGGGAATGCTGTGCCCGCCGAGCGTGACCGTGCGGGTCGCTGTCCTCGTGACCAGCCAGGCCGGGCCGTACATCCGCATCGTTTCCTGGAGGACGGCGCGTGTGTAGCCGAGCCGGTCGAGGTCTTCCTGGCGCACGGGGCGGTCGCCGCAGACCGTGTCGAGTTCTTCCTGCATGCGGCGCGCGATCGCGGGGTTCTTCTCGATCTCGACGAACGCCCAGGCCAGAGTGGTGCTCGTGGTCTCGATCGCGCCCGTGAGCAGGGTGATGGCCTCGTCCTGGAGCTGGCGCCGGGACAGCGGTCCTGTCTGCGGGTCATCGGCGGTGAGGAGGGTGTCGAACAGCCCGGCGTCCGACTGCCGCGCCGCATGCGGGCAGGCAGCCTCCGGGGAAGAGCTCCCGGCCTGCGCGGCGGTGCGGTGGTCGATGGCCTGGTCGATGAGGTGACGCAGCCGGGCGACCCGCTCGGCGTGCGCGCGGTTGGCGGGCAGCGGCAGGCGGTTGACCCAGCCGGGCAGGAGTGTCTGCCGGATGGTGCCCTGCATGATGGGCGGCATCAGGGCGATGAAGTCACGCTGGAGGTGAGCGGGCAGGTCCGCGCCGAACAGGGCGGTCAGGAAAGCCGCGAGGGTCAGCTCCGTCATGTCGGCGAGGGTGTCCCGCGGCTCCCCTTCCGCCCATCCCCCGACGATCTCCCGCACCTTCTCGATCATGGTGTCGCCGCGGGTGGCGATGTGCGCCTTGTTGAACATCGGCTGCATGAGGCGGCGGTTCCGCATATGGGTGTCCCCGTCGGCGACCGTGGCAAGGCCGTCCCCGAAGAACACCTTCAGGGCGTCGATGATCCGCCCGCCCTTGGCGTAGCTCTCGACGTCGGTGACCAGCACTTCCTTGGTCAGGGCCGGGTCGGTGACCACGTAGGCGGGGGTGCGGGCGAGTTGTATTCGCACCACCGGTCCGTGCTCGCGCAGGGAGTTCATGAACTCCAGCGGCTGCCGCTTCAGTTGCAGGCCGTGCCCGATCAGGGGAAGCGCTCCGGGCGCGAGAGGGGTGGGCGACATCCGCGTGGTTCTCCTTGCGTGGGGGGAGGTGTACTGCCCGTGGGGGGCCGTAGTGCGTTCGATGCATGCCCCACGGACATGTGATCAAATCCGCTTGACCGCGATCACTGCGTCACTGCTTCCGTACGGGGGCCGGTGGCACACCACGTCGAAATTGGCTGTCTCCTGCCGGAGTTGCCGGGATAGCGTCGTCGCCCATGACCGAAACCACCGCCGCCCCGGACCTCCCGCCCCGCCTCACCCGCCTCACCTTCCACGGCCCCCTCTCCGAGGCACGGGCCGCACGCATCGTCGAGCGCGTCGCGCCGGGCACGGGCTCCGTGCTTGATCTCGGCTGCGGCTGGGGCGAGTTGCTGCTCCGCGTCCTCGACGCGGCCCCGGACGCAACCGGCGTGGGCGTCGATCTGTCGGCCGATGACCTGGCCAGGGGCCGGGCCAACGCCAAGGAGCGCGGTCTCGCCGACCGGGTCTCCTTCGTGGAGGAGTCGGCGACCGGCACCACCCGAGGCCCCGCCGACCTCGTCCTGTGCCTGGGGTCGAGCCACGCGCTCAGCTCCGCCGAACCGCCCGGCCACACCGAGGCGGCCCTGCACGCACTGCGCGGGCTTGTGAGTCCCGGCGGCCGCGTCGTACTCGGCGAGGGCTTCTGGCAGCGCACGCCCACCCCCGCCGAACTCGCGGGGATGTGGCCGGAAGCCCACGCGGGCGAACACCTCTTCCTCGGCGACCTCGTGGACGCGGCGATCGCCGCGGGCTTCCGCCCCCTGTGGGTGGAGACGGCGAGCGCGGCGGAATGGGAGGAGTTCGAGTCCGGCTACCGCACGGACGTGGAGGAGTGGCTGGCCGCGAACCCGGACCACCCGCTGGCCGCCGAGACCCGCGAGAAGACGGACCGCCAGCGCAACACCTGGCTCCGGGGCTACCGCGACGTGCTCGGTCTGGCCTATCTGACCTTGATGCCGGTGAGCTGAGGCCGCCGCGGTCCGGCACCGGTCCGTGGACATCCGTTGCCCGCCGGGATACCGACCGAAGTCTGCCGCCCATCGACTTTCGGCGGCTGCCCCGCACCCCTCCGCCCGCCTAGCGTCGGGGACATGACCAGCGAAGAGAGCCTCGGCCCCGTACCGCTCCGCAAGGACCGTACGACGGTGCTCGGTTACCCGCGCCGTGACCTGCTGACCATCGTCATCGGCATGCCGCTCCTCGGCCTCCTGCTCGGCCTCGCCCTGCCGCCCCTCGCCCGGTGGCTGAGCACATCGCCGGTACTGCCCTGGCGGGGCCCCATCGAGTTCGCCGGCTCGCTGGACAAGCCGTGGCAGACGGCGATCGCGGTGGGCCTCGGTCTGGTGGCCGGGCTGCTCATCGCGGTCACCGAGATGGCCGAGACCCTGAAGCTGAAGCTGACGAACCAGGAGCTGGCGGTCGAGCAGCACGAGCGGACGCGGACCATCGAACGCGCCCGTGTCTCGGCGGTGTTCCTGGACGGCAAGAACCTGGTGGTCCTGGACGAGACGTCACGTCAGTTCACGCGCGGTGTCCACGAGGCGGCGGCACCGGTCCTGGCCGAGGCGTTCCGCTCGCACGGCTACCCGTGGCGGGACAGCGACCCGCACGCGTCCCTGTTCAGCCGCTGGATCCCCGGGGCCCCCGGCCTGCCCGCCGAGGCGCACGCGGTCCTCGCGGCACGGAAGGTCGCGCTGAAGAGCAAGGCCGGGGAGGACGTACGGGACCTCGGCGAGACGATGCAGGGCCTGGGGTACGTCGTACGGGACGAGGGCAAGGACCAGTACTGGCGTCCGCTGGCGGCCGGGGCCGACGAGACGGGCTGAGGGGACGGCGCCGACGAGGCGGACCAAGAGAGCGGCGCCGATGAGACAGGCGAAGGGGGCGGAGCCGCTCGGAAGTGAGCGCCACCGCCCCCGCACCGGCTTGCTCCGTCAGAAGACGAACGGCCCCGGTGACTGGGCCGATGTGGCATTACAGGTCGCGGTGATCCCGAGTACCACGACCTGAAGCGACTTGCCCTCCAGGCTGTCCCCGGCGGCGACGGTCCCGTCGAGCGGGCCGGTGGACACCTCGCCACCGGCCGGGATGGCCGGGTTGGAGCTGCCGGTGAAGGTCGCCGTGTCCGAGCCGTTCTTGGTGAGGGTGAGCGTGGAGTCGACCGAGTTCGCGGCGATGTCGATGGGGGCGCTGATCGCCGTCGTGGAGACGCTGATGGTCGCTGCGGTCCCGTCCTGGGTGGCCTTGAGCGTCGCCGAGCCCGAGCCCCACGACCCGCAGTCGAACGAGATGGTCGCGGTGTCCGGGGTGACGGCGGTGGCGGCGGGCGCCATCGCCAGCGCGCCCAGGGCGACCAGGCCTACGCCGAGCGCCGACCCGGCACCGAGCCTGCCGACGCCGCGCCGGAGGAAGCCGGATCTGCCCTGGCTGCCGAGTGCGTACATGCCATGCCTCATGAGGTCCTGCCTTCAAGTGGGGGGAATGCGGGGGGACTTCGAGTCGTAACTGACGAGCAGTCAGCAACTCGGATCGCTGCTCATTGAGGCACGGACCCCATGAGGTGACAAGGTCCGCCTCCATGATTCTTGACATGCACCGGCCAATTCCAGCCGCCTCTTCGCGCGCACCTCGCCTGCGCCCGCGCCCCCCTACCGCCCGCACAGGTGCAAAATGGCGATCATGACCTCGTCCTCGCCCCAGACCTACCAGCCGGTCCTCGACCGCATCGCGGCCGAGATCGAGAAGACGCCGGGGCGCGGCAGGCCCGCCGACTACATCCCGGCGCTCGCCGCCTGCGACCCGCGCCGGTTCGGCATGGCCGTCGCGGAGCCGGACGGCCGGGTGTACGGGGTGGGCGACTGGCGGCACCCGTTCTCCGCGCAGTCCATCACCAAGGTCTTCACCCTCGCGCTCGACCTGGCGCGCGAGGGCGACGCGCTGTGGGAACACGTGGGCCGCGAGCCGTCCGGCAACCCCTTCAACTCGCTCGTGCAGCTGGAGTACGAGAACGGCATCCCCCGCAATCCCTTCATCAACGCGGGCGCCCTCGTCGTCACCGACCGCCTCCAGACGCAGACCGAGGACGCGTCGGGCACGCTGCTCGACTTCCTGCGCATGGAGAGCGGCAACGACGGGCTCGCCATCAACGAAGCCGTCGCCGCGTCCGAGTCCGCGCACGGGGACCGCAACGCCGCGCTCGGTCACTTCATGGCGGCCTACGGCAACATCGACAACCCGGTCCCCGTCCTCCTCGACCAGTACTTCCGCCAGTGCTCCGTCGAGGCGTCCTGCGCCGACCTCGCCCTGGCCACCGGCTTCCTGGCCCGGCACGGCATCCGCGCCGACGGCACCCGCCTGCTCAGCCGCAGGCAGGCCAAGCAGATCAACGCCATCATGCTGACCTGCGGGACGTACGACGCCGCGGGCGACTTCGCCTACCGCGTGGGCCTGCCCGGCAAGAGCGGAGTCGGCGGCGGCATCATCGCCGTCGTCCCCGGCCACTGCACGATCTGCGTGTGGAGCCCCGGCCTGGACGAGCGGGGCAACTCGGTGTCGGGCGTCGCGGCACTCGACCGGTTCACGACGCTGACGGGGCTCTCGGTGTTCTGAGGATGACGAACATATCCACGCGCACCCGCGCGCGCCGCACTGCCGGAGGGAAGCGGGACACCGACCGCCGCGGACGCAGGCGGGGACTGCTCGCAAGGAGCGCGTACGGCGTGTACGTCGCGCTGCTCGCCCTGCTGTTCCTGCTGCTCGTCGTACGCCTTGCGGGACTGGACGCGGGAACCCTGCTCGCCGTGCCCGTGATCCTGTTCCCCTACGCGGCCGTACTCAGCGTCCTCACCCTGGCCACCCCGCTCGCCGTCCCCTCCCTCCGCTCCCGCTGGCCCCTCCTCGTCGCCGGACTCCTCACAACCGCGTACGTCGTACTGCTGGTGCCGCGCTTCGTACCGCACAAGGAGCCGCACATCCCGCCGGTGGCGCCCGAGTTGAGGGTGGCCACGCTCAACACCCATGTGGGCCAGGGGGACGCGCATGCGCTGGTGGAGCTGGTGAAGTCGGAACGCATAGACGTCCTGGCCGTACAGGAGCTGCCGTCCGCCGGCATCACCGCGCTCGCCGAGGCGGGCCTGGGCAAGGTCCTGCCGCACCAGGAACTGCACCCCGAGAACGACTCCTCGCTCTACTCCCGGCTTCCGCTGACGCACGGCGGCCCCCTGAAGGCGGCCACGGCCTGGCCCCAAACGGCCGCACAAGTGAGGGTCGGCGGACGCACGGTGCAACTGGTGGCAGTACACACGTACTACCCACTGGGCGACGCGGACCGCTGGACCAGGGACATGACCGCGCTCACCACCGTCGCCCGCGACAGCGGCCCCGACACAGTCTTCCTGGGCGATTTCAACGCATCCACGGACCACGCCCCGATGCGCGACCTGCTCGCATCGGGCGGCCTCAAGGACACACACGCCGAACTCGGCAAAGGCTGGCCCCGCACCTGGCCGGCCAACAAGAGCCTCCTCCCACCCCTGCTGCACCTCGACCACGTGCTGCACGGCTCGGGCCTGGCGGGCATCTCGGTAGCCGAACGAACCGTCCCCGGCACAGACCACCGCGCGGTCATCGCCAGATTGGCGCTGTTGCCCTGAGGGGGCGAGGGAGGGGCAGACGAGTCGGGCTGTACGCCGGGGAGTGCCATCGCAGCGCTATGACCTCTGCAAACCCGGAGGGACTGCAATTGTGTGGCTACCTTGATGGCTGCCTAAGGCGGCGGGCACGCAGTCCGCGAGTCCGACAACTCCTGAGCGGAACCAAGCCTCAGCAGGAGCATGGACACAAGGTGGTTCCCCCAGAGCACGAGTGACTCGTGCGGGTGAGGGCGTGTCCCCGCGCAAGGGAAGCCCGCCCGTTCGCAATGGGAACGGGTGATCTCAAATGGGCCCGCTACGCGGCCAGGTGACGGATTCCTGCCCGAGTCTGAGGCACCGACGTGGCCTGGATCCCGATGACCTCGACGGCGACGCCCCACGCCTCAAGCATCTTGGCCGTCTGCACGAGGGTCACCTGGGAGAACGGGAACAGCGTGTCGGCGGTGAGGCCGGTCCCGTTCTTCAGCAGGATCGCGAAGACGACCTTCGACGGCCGGAACCCCTCCGGCAGGGCCTGGTCGGGCCGGGCCACCACAACCTTCTGGGCAAACCGGTCCGCGGCCTCCGGCGAGTGCAGCAGGGTCTGCACGGCGACCACGGACTGACCGAACAGATGGCTCAACGCGTCGGACCCCTTGGCCCGCTTCACCATGACCAGGACGTCGTCCGGGCTCAGCAAGTCGCAGATCTCCACACCGTTGCCCCGGTGCAGCGCCGTCCGGACGTTGTCACGGTCGAAGCAGACGTACCCGGGCCGCAGGTCAGGTACCGACTGGTTGTAGTCCCGCTCCTTGTCTCCGAGCACCCAGGCCGGAAGGTCGACTGAGGGCGTGCCGGTGATGAGCCGCTCCACCTGCGAACGGATCGCCTCCAGGTAAGCCTCACCAATCTCGTACCACTGCCCGTCCAGCAGGAAGAACCGGCGCCCACTGAGCGCCACCTCCGCCTCGATCCACCGCAGCACGCTCGATGTCCAGATGACGTCACCCTTCTCCGCCCGGGTGTGCGTGTAGAGGGTGACGGTGCCATCCCGGAGCGCGGCAAAACGGGTCCCCGCCCTCTGCACACGGGCCCGGTTGAGGACGTACTCCAGGCTGAAGTCGTCGGTGAGGTTAACGTCCTTGCTGTGCACCTTGGTGGCGAACGCCTGGGCGGCGCCGTAGTCGTCCCAGTGATCGGATGGGACGGCGACCGCGACACGTCCGTCCGGCGTCTCGCCGAGCATGTCGTCGAGCCGCTCCTCCAGCCGCGTGACGAGGTCGTCGCCCTTGACCGGGACGATGTGCTCGACGAACTCCAGTTCCGGAGTCGGGGCCTCCTCCCGAAGGACACGGGCGATGGCCCGGATGTCCGCGACCAGGTCCGCGGCGTCGATGCCGAGGCGCATCCGCAACCCGGCACCACCCTCCACGCTGGAGATCTTCGTACGGTCGTCGCGGGCGATCGTCAGCTGAATCCCGTCCAGCCGACCGCCCAGCCGCCGCACGATCTGCGCGTGCTCCTGGACACCCAGGCTCCAGACCGGAGCACCTCCGGGCACGAGGGTGATGTCGGTCCGGCCGCCGCCCGGCGTATGGGAGACCATGTCCCGGATCTGAGCGGGGTCCACCCTGCGGATCACGAAACTCAGCCCGAACCGCCGGTCCTTCACCCGGTCGGGCACCAGGCGGAAGCCCTGGTCGTAGCCGACGGCGTACACCTCGCCGTCGACCGCGAGCATCAGCAGCCCGGCCGACCGGTTCACGGGCCGCGACACCTCGCAGCCGGTCGTACGGTTGATCTCGTCGCACCAGCTCGCGACCGGCTGCTCGAAACTGCCGGTGACCAGCAGCGCCGGAACACCCAACCGCTCCTCGGGGAAGTCCAGCTCCGCACCAACGGCTTCGAGCCGGGCGGGGTCGAGTACGTCGAACATCGCGTCGACCGTGGGAGCGGTACCCGTGAGCCGGTACAAGGTGCGCTTGGACGTGCCGGAAGTACTGGTAGCCATGGTGCCGCTCCATTCGAATCGACGCGCTGCGGGCATAGGGATGCCCGGGAGACCCGGGGAAGCCGGGAAGCCAGTGAAAGCACAACCAGTAGAGCGGCAACTGAAAGCACTGTCAAACACTTCACATGAGTTGGGTGCCGGTATAGAGTGGCAGTCATCCAGCACGCCCGCCCCCACGTCACCCGGCAGGAGCCCATGAACCAGCAGGCCAGTGCCCTCGTGACCGCCGCCGACATCTCCCGGCTGGCCGGCGTCACCCGCGCCACGGTGAGTAACTGGCGTCGTCGGCATCCGGACTTCCCCACCCCCACGGGAGGCACGGACACCAGCCCCACTTACGATCTCGACGCCGTACGCGCTTGGCTCGCCGCCCGTGGCCAACTTCCCGAGGACACGCCAGCGGACCGGCTTCGCACCGCGCTGCGCACCCTCGCCGACGATGGCGAACCGGCCGTGCGCCTGCTCCCCGTGGTGCTCGCGGCTGCCCGGCTGGACCGGAGAGAGCGTGAAGTCCTTCCCGAACTGCGTGACGACGCACTGCTGCGATGGGCCCGGTCGGCTGCGGACAACGGAGCCCAGGACATCCCGGGAACCGAGGACCTCGCATTCGCCCCCGAGGCAGCCGAGCCGCTGAGGGCCCTGCTGCGGTGCGTCGCCGCGGACAGCGCCGAGGCCGCGATGGATGTCCTGGCCGAACGCCTGCTGGAGGATTCGGGGGGCACCGGCACCTACCTCACGCCCCGCCCCTTGGCCGACCTCATGGCCCGGCTCCTGACCGACAGCGCGAGCGCCTTCCCCACAAGCGTTCTCGACCCCGCGTGCGGCACCGGATCACTACTCGCCGCGGCGGCATCCGCAGGAGCGACCGAACTTCACGGCCAGGACATCCTGACCACCCAGGCCGCCCAGGCCGCCGTACGGCTCCGGCTGAGCGACCCCGGGGCTGTCGTCACCGTACGTGCGGGAGACAGCCTGCGCTCCGACGCCTTCAAGGGCCTCACCGCTGACGCTGTCCTGTGCAACCCTCCGTACGGAGTCCGTGACTGGGGGCACGAGGACCTGGCGTACGACCAACGCTGGGCCTACGGCGTGCCACCCAAGGGCGAGCCCGAACTCGCCTGGGTCCAGCACTCCCTGGCCCACCTCGCGCCTCGCGGCCGCGCCGTGCTGCTCATGCCGCCCGCCGTCGCGGAACGCACCGCCGGGCGACGCATCCGGGCGCAGCTCGTACGCGACGGCGCCCTCCGCGCGGTCATCTCACTTCCCCAGGGCGCGGCCACCCCACTCCACATCGGTCTGCATCTGTGGGTGCTCGAACGGCCCGATCCGCAGGCCGAAGGTCCGAGTACGGTCCTGCTGGTCGACGCGTCCGCATCCGGGAACCGGGATCTCGACTGGGCCGCCATCGGCGACACCGCGCTCTCGTCCTGGCGGCCGTACCTGGCGGACCAGGACAGCTTCACCGGAACCCCGGGCATCGCCGGCGCCGTACAGATCACCGACCTCCTCAACGAGGCCGTGGACCTGACTCCGGCCCGCCACATCCGAACAGCTCCCCGACAGACCCTGCGCCCCGCCCTGCTGGCCCGGCAGGCATCGGAGCTGTACGACCAACTCCACCGAGCCGCGGGGGACCTGACCGGCCTCAGCGCCGAAAACGACTGGCCACCGGCCGACGGCCGGCCCCGCGACTGGCGCACAGCAACGGTCGAGGACCTTCTGCGCGGCGGCGCTCTCAGTTTGCTTCGCACCGCGCCCGGAAACCGCCGGACTCGTAATGGTCAACCGCTAACGCAGCCCGAACCAGAACTCGGCGGACGACCGACGCTTACGGCAACCGACGTCATGAAGAACCAACCCGCCTCCGGAACGGAAGCTGACCTTCCCACCGGCACCGCACTCCCCTTGCTCCAGGGAGGTGACGTGCTGCTCACAGAGATGCTCCGCGTGGGGCGTGGCGCCGCGGCCCGGGTCGTCGAACCAGGCGAGGCAGACTGCTTCCTCGGGCCTCATCTGCTCCTCTTCCGCCCGGACCAGCGTCGGCTCGACCCCTGGTTCCTGGCCGGGTTCCTCTCAGCGGAGCAGAACGTCAACGCTGCGGCCACCGGCACATCAATCGTTCGAGTGGATCCTCGACGACTCCGCGTTCCCTTGCTCCCACTCGCCGAACAGCAGCGTTACGGCGCCGCGTTCCGCCGCCTGCACGAGTTGCGTACCGCCGCCCGCCGTGCCGACCAGGCCGCCGAGGACCTCACACGCCTCCTCGGCACCGGACTCACCGACGGCGCGCTATTGCCGGATGGACACGGATCGGCGTGAAACGTGCGGCCCGGCACCGCGAACGACCAGACTTGGCCTCTCCGCCCCTCAGGGACGGCGAAACTCCGGAAGGACAGCGTTGAACAGCAGTAAGCACACAGAGCTGGCGAACAATGCATGGGCGGTCGCCGACCTCCTGCGGGGCGACTACCGACAGCACGACTACGGCAAGGTGATCCTGCCGTTCACCGTGTTGCGGCGCCTGGAGTGCGTACTCGCCCCGACCAAGGACAAGGTCCTGGAGGTCGCCGCCCGCTATGAGGGCCAGGACATCAACCCCGACCGCTTCCTGCGCAAGGCGTCCGGCCACAGCTTCTACAACACCAGCACCTACACGCTGAAGGCCATCGCGGGCGACGCCTCGCACGCGGCGAAGCACCTGACCGAGTACTACGGTGCCTTCTCCCCCAACGCGCGGGAGGTCCTGGAGCGGTACGACTTCGCCCAGCAGATCAAACGCCTTGAGGCGGCGAACCTGCTGTACGAGGTGATCGGACGGTTCGCCGACCTCGATCTGCGGCCGGTGAAGAGGGACGCGGACGGCAGTGTCGTACTCGACGAGAACGGCAAGCCGGTCGAGATCGTCACCAACCACCAGATGGGCTACATCTTCGAGGAACTGATCCGGCGCTTCGCCGAGCAGTCCAACGAGACGGCCGGCGAGCACTTCACGCCCCGCGAAGTCATCCGGCTGATGGTCAACCTGCTCGTCGCACCGGACAGCGACGCGCTGGCCCTGCCCGGTACCGTCCGCACGGTCATGGACCCGGCCTGCGGCACCGGCGGCATGCTCAGCGCGGCCGAGGAACACATCACGGCTCACAATCCGGACGCCACGGTCAAGGTCTTCGGCCAGGAACTCAACCCCGAGTCCTGGGCCATCTGCCGGTCGGACATGATGATCAAGGGCCAGGACCCGGAGAACATCAAGTTCGGCAACTCGTTCAGCGACGACGGCCACGCTGGCGCCACCTTTGACTACCTGCTGGCCAACCCGCCGTTCGGCGTGGAGTGGAAGAAGGTCAAGGGCGCCGTCGAGGACGAACACGAACGCCTCGGTGAGAGCGGCCGGTTCGGGGCCGGACTGCCGCGTATTAACGACGGCTCACTGCTCTTCCTCCAGCACATGATCGCGAAGATGAAGCCGGTGGACCCGGCGTCGGGAGCGGGTGGGAGCCGGATCGCGATCGTCTTCAACGGCTCCCCGCTGTTCACGGGGGCGGCGGAGTCGGGCGAGTCCAAGATCCGGCAGTGGATCCTGGAGAACGACTGGCTGGAGGGCATCGTCGCCCTCCCCGACCAGCTCTTCTACAACACCGGCATCTCCACGTACTTCTGGGTGCTCAGCAACCGCAAGTCCAGGGACCGGCGCGGCAAGGTCGTCCTCCTTGACGCGCGCGACTACTGGCGCAAGATGCGGAAGTCGCTGGGCGACAAGCGCAAGGAACTGGGCGAGCAGCACATCTCCGAGATCACGCGGCTCTACACGGAGGCGCTGGCCGTCGTCGACGCGGCGGAGAGGGACGGCGGCCACGACCTGGCCGACCGCGCCGGGAAGATCAAGATCTTCCGCAACGAGGACTTCGGCTATCACCGGATCACCGTCGAGCGGCCGCTGAAGCTCCGCTTCGAGGTGACGGAGGAGACGCTGACGGCTCTCACCGCGTCCAAGCCGATCACCCGGGCCACGGACGCCGAGGCATTCGCGGCAGCGCTGCGCCCGCTGGTCGGCAAGTCCTGGACGACGAAGTCCGACGCGTGGATCGACCTCAAGGACGCGATCGTTGCTGCCGGTCTTCTGTGGCCGACGGGCGCGCCGTTCAGCAAGGCGCTACGGGAGGTGGTCGGCGTCCGGGACCCCGGTGGCGAGGTCCAGCGCGTCAAGGGCGATCCGGAGCCGGATCCGGAGCTGCGGGACTACGAGAACGTGCCGCTGGAGGAGGACGTGGAGGAGTACTTGCGGCGGGAGGTACTGCCGCATGTCCCGGATGCATGGATTGACCACAGCAAAACGAAGATCGGGTACGAGATTCCGTTCACTCGGCATTTCTACGTGTACAAGCCGCCGCGGCAGTTGGAGGAGATCGACGGGGAGTTGAAGGCGCTTGAGAATGAAATTCAGGTGCTGCTGGGCGAGGTGACGGAGTGAGCCCTGCACTCGGAGTCTACCTGCCACAGAATTGGGGAGCGTCACGACTGAAGCATCTGACGCACCTACTTAATCGTGGATCCGCCCCGACTTATACGGACGATGGGCAAGTGCGTGCGATCAGCCAGGCCGCAAATCAGGCTGACGGAATCGACTGGTCGCGCACGCGGTTTCACGACTTCGACGGTGACGTGACGAAACTAAAGGGATACCTGCAGCCGGAAGACGTAATCATCAACTCCACCGGCACTGGAACCCTTGGTCGTGTTGGATACTTCAGTGGTGCGCCCGACGGAATTCCATGCATGGCTGACAGTCACGTCACAATCGCGCGAACAAAACATGACGAACTGCATCCCCGATTCGCCTATTACTGGCTCGGCTCGCGACCGTTCCAGGAATACGTTTACGCAGCGCTCGCCGTGGGGGCCACGAACCAGATTGAGCTGAACCGTGAAAGCCTGGGGGACGCGCCGGTTCCTGCGCCGCCGCTAGATGAACAGCGCCGTATCGCTGGCTTCCTCGATGAGGAGACCGCCCGCATGAACAGACTGGGTTCGACTTTGGCGCGGTTCGATGAGGACGTTCAGGAAAGAGAGCGCGCCGCACTGGCGCAGATGCTTCACCCGGGCGCCCAAGACGCCGCCGACAGCCTTCCCGATGGCTGGAATTGGACGCCGTTGATGCACCTAACGGATCAATTCCGGCAGATCATGTACGGCATCGTCTTGCCTGGACCCAACGTTGCAGATGGTGTTCCCATTATCAAGGGCGGCGACGTGGCAGCCAATCGTCTATCGCCGCATGCACTGAATCGCACAACTCGTGATATCGAGTCGAGGTACGCTCGGTCTCGCGTAAAGGGGGGCGACTTGGTTATCGCTATCCGTGGAAGTGTGGGTGAGATCGCTGTAGTGCCGGAAGAGTTGACTGGAGCAAACCTGACGCAAGACGCTGCGCGAATTTCGGTTGCTGCTGGAGTCTCTGCCGATTGGCTGCGCCTCGTCTTGGAGTCACCGGCGGTAGTTCATCAGATCCAGCAGCGCGTTACAGGGGCGACAATCAAGGGCATCAATATTTGGGATCTGAAGCGTGTCCTGGTACCGACCCCCAGCTTGGCCGAGCAGCATTCCCTTGCTGGTTCCGTCAGCCGATCACTGGGTACCCACGAGGCACTCCGCTCGCGAGTTGCACGGCACTCGGCTCTCCTCACAGAACGACGCCAAGCCCTGATCACCGCCGCCGTCACCGGCCAGATCGACGTGTCCACCGCCAGCGGACGTGGGATCGAGGAATGATCGCGCCATGAGTCCCGCCGCGCCACATCTTCCGATGCCGCTCATCACCCGTGTCCGCGTGGACAACTACAAGTCCATCGCCCATTGCGACGTGACTCTCGGCCCGTTCACCGTGCTGCTCGGACTGAACGCAGCAGGCAAGTCGAACTTCCTGGACGCCTTGCGCTTCGTCCGCGATGCGCTGCTGGACGGTCCGGCCGAGGCCGTGGCGGCGCGTGGCGGGTGGGAGGAGGTGGTGCGCCGGGTCCCTGAGCCAGCGCGCTCCTGCACGATCGGGCTAGAGTTCTACCTGCCAGCGTTCCCTCCCGATGACAGGAAGCCGTGGGTAGGGACATACGAGATCACCCTCGTGCCAACGGCAGCCACCCGGCCGGGCCGAGACGCCGGATCCGGTATCCGTATCCAGCGTGAGTTCTGCGAAATGCACCGCCCCGGCGAGCAGAACGGGACTGACGCCCAGAGCTTCGAGGTGCGAGACCGCCCGGAAGCGGGACGACGTCAGAGTCGGTTGGAGCTTTCACGAGTGGCTGACACGGAGCCGTTCTTCAAGCTCCACGGGACTCTCACGGACATGTTCTTCTACAGCCCTGCCCTGTCCAGCCTCCGTGCGGCCCGCCCCAACATGCCAACCGCCGGAACGCTGAAGGAGGACGGCAGCGACCTCGGCTCGGCACTGGCCGCCCTCGGCGAACGGCAGCGGGAGCGCATCTCGCAGTACCTCGGGGCGATCGTGCCCGGAGTCGTAGAAGTCGGCCCCACAGACCCCTCCGCCGACTACATCGCGGCGCGGATCAGCTTCGCCACTGACGGCCACGCCGAACCGCACAACTTCCGGGCCGAATCCATGTCCGAGGGGACCATCCGAGCCATCGGCCTCTTGACCGCACTCTTCCAGCACGATGCCCGCGACGGCTGGATTCCGCTCATCGCCGTCGAGGAACCCGAACTGTCCCTGCACCCGCTCGCGGCCGGAGCCCTCTACGACGCACTCACGGAAGCGAGCGAGCACGCACAGGTCCTCGCCACCACGCAGAGCGCGGAGCTGTTCGACCGTAAAGAGGCCGACCTGTCGGCGATCCGCGTGGTCGCCGCAGAGCAGGGGGTGTCGGTGATCGGCGAAGTCGACCCGGTGAGCCGGTCGATCGTGGCCGACGGCCTGGCGACCACGGCCGAACTGCTCCGCTCCGACCAGTTGCGCCCGGTCGTCGACCCCCCAGCCGAGTCGGCAGACCAACCGGAGGCCGACGAGTGAAGCAGCCACGAGTCACGATCGCCTCCGTCGTGGAAGGCGAGGGCGAGATCAGCGCGCTACCCGTTCTCCTCCGGCGGCTGATGTACGAGGCGGAGATCTGGGACGCGGATATCCAGCCGCCCTTCCTCGTCGACCGCGGCCGACTCGTCCGGCCAGGGGGTCTGGAAGCCGCTGTGGAGGCCCAGGCTCGACGCGTACCCGCCGACCACCCTGGCGGCATCCTTGTCGTGATCGACGCCGATGACGACTGCCCGGCCAGCCTCGGGCCTTCGCTGCTGGCCCGGGCCGAAGCCACCCGCCCGGACCGCCGCACGGCCGTCGTGCTGGCGAACCGGGAGTTCGAGGCGTGGTTCCTCGCGTCGGCGCCCTCACTCAGCGGCCGGGCCGGTCTCGCCGAGCACCTGGAGGTCCCGGACAACAGCGAGACGTTACGCGACTGCAAGGGCTGGCTGACCCACCACCGGCTCGACGGGGTGCGGTACCGCCCCCGCGTGGACCAGCCAGCCCTGACCCAGGACATGGACCTCGACCTGGCCCGCGCCAACTCACCGTCCTTCGACAAGTTCTGCCGCGACATCATGTACCTGATCACCAGAAAGCGGGGGGAATAGCCGCTCATGTCCGTCCACGACGAAGCAGCCTTCGGAAACGCCATAGTCGCCGCCCTGTTGGAGCGCGGTTGGAGCGAAGGAAACAAACAGCACTACCGCCCCCAACTCGGCCTGGACACCGCCCAGCTCTTCGAGTTCGTCGGCAAGACCCAGGCCGACGACTGGGCCGAGCTGGTCGCCCTCTACGGTGGGGATCCCGACACCGCCCAGGCCGGGTTCGCCAAGCGCGTGGACCAGGCGATCGGGACCGACGGCGTGCTGGACGTGCTCCACAAGGGCGTGAAGGACCACGGAGTACTGATCAGGCTCGCGTACTTCAAGCCGTCGCTCGTCGCCTCGGACGCTGTCCTGGACGACTATCGGGCGAACCGGCTGACCTTCGTCAAGGAGTTGCAGTACGCGACCAAGCAGACGGACAAGGGAAACGAGCTGGACCTCACCCTTTTCCTCAACGGAATTCCGCTCGCCACCGCCGAGTTGAAGAACGGCCTGACCCGTCAAGGGGCGGAGCACGCCAAGGAGCAGTACCGCCTCAAGCGGGACCCCACTGAGCTGATCTTCGCGCGCCGCGTCATCGCGAACTTCGCCGTGGACACGGACGTGGTCTACGTCGCGCCCGAACTGCACGGCAAGCTCACACGGTTCCTGCCGTTCAACACGGGCTCGGACGGCCCGGGGAAGCCCGGCGGCGCGGGGAATCCGGCGCCCACCGTCCCCGGGACGTACGCGACCTCCTACCTCTGGGAGCAGATCTGGGAGCGGGACACCTGGCTGGACCTGATCGAGTGGTTCGTGCACCTCAGCAAACCGAAGGGTCCGGACGGGCGGACGCGGAAGAAGCTGATCTTCCCGCGCTACCACCAGTGGGACATCGTCAAGAAGCTCGCCGCCCACGCGGCCCGCCACGGCGCCGGTCACCACTACCTCGGCATGGCCTCCGCCGGTTCCGGCAAGTCGAACACCATCGGGTGGCTCGCGCACCGCCTGTCGTCGCTGCACACGCCCACCGACCCCGCCGAGATCGACCCCGACGCCCTGGCCGCCGGACTCAAGCCGGGTGCTCCCGTCTTCGACAAGGTCGTGATCATCACCGACCGCCGCAATCTTGACTCCCAGCTGCGCGAAACGGTCGGCAGTTTCGAGAAGACCGCCGGTCTGGTCGTGAAGATCGACGAGAAGCAGGGCGCGAAGTCGGAACAGCTCGCCAAGGCGCTCTCCCGCGAGACCGGGAAGATCATCACGGTCACGCTGCACACCTTCCCCGCCCTCATCGACTACCTGCGCCGCAACCCGACCGAGATACAGGGCCACAACTTCGCGATCATCGTGGACGAGGCGCACTCCTCGCAGTCCGGCGACGCCGCCACGGCAGTCCGCGCGGCCCTCCGCGACCTGGGCCTGGACTCGGACTCCGACGACGCCGGGGCAACCAAGGTGGACGCGGCGGGAGCCACCACCGAAGCCAAGCTCCGTCGCAAGGCCATCCAGCGCAGCAAGGCCTCCAACCTCTCCTACTTCGCGTTCACGGCCACGCCCAAGGCCAAGACACTCGAACTCTTCGGCACCCTGGACACCGTCGACGGCAAACCGGCGTATGTCCCCTTCCACACGTACTCGATGCGCCAGGCCATCGAGGAAGGCTTCATCCTCGATCCCCTGCGCACCTACGTCACGTACGACACCTACTGGAAGCTGGTGAACAAGAACCCGGACGAGCGCGAGGTGGACCCGTCCAAGGCGAATCCGCTGCTCGCCCGGTACGCGCTCACGCACGACTCCACCGTGACACAGCAGGCGCAGGTGATCGTCGAGCACTTCCGCACGCACACCGCCGGCCGGCTCGGCGGGCGCGCCAAGGCCATGGTGGTGACGGCCTCCCGGCACAGCGCCGTGCAGATGGCCCGTGCGATCAGGAAGTACGTCGGCGACAACGCGTACGCCGACCCCGGAGTCCTGGTCGCGTTCTCCGGCAGCCTGACGTACGACGGCGAGGAGACCACCGAGCCGAAGGAGAACGGCGGTCTCGCCGAGCTCGCGCTGCCCAAGGCGTTCGCGTACACGCGCAAGGACGACAAGGCCGTGCGCACCGGTGGGACGGCGACTCAGCGCGAGTACCGCATTCTGGTCGTCGCCGAGAAGTACCAGACCGGCTTCGACCAGCCGCTGCTCACCACGATGTACGTGAACAAGAAGCTCGCGGGCATCAGCGCCGTCCAGACCCTCTCGCGTCTGAACCGCACCGCCGACCGTAAGACTCAGGCGGACCTGGCCGTACTGGACTTCGTCAACAAAGCCGAGGACATCAAAGAATCCTTCCACCCGTACTTCGAGGAGGCGAACACCCTTCCCTCCGACCCCAATCTCCTCTACACCGCGCAGAGCCAGGTCATGCGGCCCGACATCCTCGTCGAGGGGGAGATGCGGGACTTCGCGGAGGCCTATCTGGCGGCCGAGGAGAAGGCGGCGGGCTCGGTGGCCCGCTGGGAGAAGCTGCACGCGGAGCTGTACCGGCATCTGGACCCCGCCGTCGGGCGGTTCACCGAGCTGCTGGACCGCAAGGACGAGGCGGGCGACCCCGACGAGGAAGCCGCCGAGGCGGCTGAGGAGTTCCGCGCGGATCTCAATGACTACGTACGGAAGTACGGCTTCCTCTCGCAGATCGTGCCCTACCGTGACGCCGACCTCGAATGCCTCTACCTCTACGGCCGCCACCTGCTCAACCGCCTGCCGCGGCGCGGAGACGGCGGCGTGGACATAGGGGATGTCGACCTCAGCCATCTGCGCATCCAGAAGACCGGCGAGCACGACCTCGCGCTGACCGCCGAGGGAGCGGCGGAGCTGCGTGGCTTCGGCGAAGGTGGGGGCGGTGCCAAGGAGCAGGAGAAGTCGCTGTTGTCGGAGCTGATCGAGAAGTTCAACGACAAGTTCGGCACCGACTTCTCCGACCAGGACGTGATCACGCCCTTCTCCGAGGCGAAGGCGGACCCGAAGGTCCGCGCCGCCGCCGTCAACGACGAGGAGAACTTCGGTCTCGTCTTCGACGAGGTCTTCGAGGACAAGATGGCCGAACACATCGACACCATCGCCGACATGGGACGGCAGTACTTCAGCCACGACGACAGCTTCAAGCAGTCGCTCAACCAGAGTGCGCGCCGGGCGGCCTGGCGGATGATCCGCCGGGAGGAGAACATCGACGACGACGCGGCCTGACCTGCCCGACCGACCGCTCCGCCTGGTCAACCTCCTTGGTGGAACGAGAGTCCCGCGATCACGGACGTTCCACGTGTGGGGCGGGGCCGGACAGTCCAGGCGGCGGCGAGGCCGTCGACGAGGACCAGGCCCCGACCGTTCTCGGAGTCCATGTCCGGGCGGGCCAGTTCGGGCTTGCCGGTACCGGGGTCGGAGACGGCCAGCCAGTAGTGTCCGTCTGCCGACCACGTGACGAGTTCGACGAGGTCCCCGTCCTCCCCGCGGGTGCCGTGACGAATGGCGTTGGTGACCAGCTCCGAGGTCAACAGGCCCAGGTCGTCGCCGAGATGGGGCCGAAGGACGTGCGGCAGCGATGCGGCGACGACGTGCCGGGCTCGCCGCACGGAGGCGGGATGGGCGGGGAAGCACCAGTGGGCAGGGACAAGGGGGATCTCGGGCATGGCGAACTCCAAGACTCTGTGAGGGGTTTGGGGTCGCCGGTGGCCTGCCGCCCTGGTCGCGGGCACACCCGTCCCAGGGCGGACGGGCATGCTCGCGCGGTGCGCTTCCGGCATTGCGTTGTGTAGCGTGCGCGTGACCCAACGCTAGCCCTCACCATGGCCTCGCGCCACAACTTCGATGGCAATTTGCCACGATAGGGTGGGGCGGGCTTACGAGCGCGGCAGCCTGACAGGGGCCGGGCAGAGAGGACAGCAGCTCATTGCGCACACCCACGGAACGTCAGCAGCGCCTCGGAGTCGAGCTGCGCAAACTCCGGGTCGCAGCCGGTGCGAGCACGCAGTACGCGGCTGGCCTGCTGGGCCTGGACCGCGCGAAGATCTCCAACATGGAAGCGGGCACACGGATCGCGAGCCCTGAGCGAGTGCGGACGCTGGCCAGCAACTACGACTGCTCGGACGACATTTACATCGATGCTCTGGCCGCGATGGCCGATGAAACGGACCCCGGCTGGTGGGAGCAGTATCGCGGTACCCTGCCCTCAGGGCTGCTCGACATCGCAGAGCTTGAGTGGAACGCCAAACGCCTGCTCACTGGGCAGATCGTCCACCTGCCGGGCCTCTTGCACACCGAGGAGTACGCCCGTGCTGTGTTCAATGCCGGGTTGCCGCGCTTGTCCCGTCTTGAGATCGAGTTGCGTGTGAAGCATCGGATGGATCGACAGCAGGTCTTGGACAAGCCGACCTCACTCCCGTACATCGGATATGTTCACGAGGCAGCCCTCCGTATGCGGTTCGGTGGCCGCGAAGTCACGCAGACTCAACTCGACCACCTCTGCGACATGTCGGAACGTGAGAACATCACTGTTCGCGTCATCCCCGTCAGTTGCGACGGCTTCCCCGGAGCGGGTCACGCTCTCCTGTATGCCGAGGGCTCCGTGCCACAGCTCGACACAGTCCAGTTGGATTCCACGCACGGTCCCGAGTTCCTGCACGCCGAAGCCCAACTCGCCAAATTCCGTGCCCACCTCGATTGGATGGACGCGCACTCTCTGAGCCCCGAAGCGTCCCGAGATTTCATCCACACTGTCACCCGCGAGCTCTGAGGATCCCTCATGCCTGTCATCACCTGGGAAGCACCCTTCTGCGCCGAAGGCAACAACTGCTTCCGCCTCGGTACCGACGCCAACGGCAACGCCTACATAGCCGTCAACGGCGAGGAGGGCCACTACCTCACCGACTCCCTCGAAGCCCTGCGCACCCTCATCACCGACATCAAGGCTGGCAAAGCCGACCACCTGCTGTAACCCCTGCCGCGCGCCCCGCGAATAGGTACCGTGTACAGCGATCGACTGACGTGGCATCAGGACGATGGGGGCGCAACGCGTGTCGCAGGCGAGAAGAATCGGCGAGCAGGGCCGATATGAGCTGATCGAGGAGATCGAGTCCGGCGGCATGGGCACGGTCTGGCGTGGCTACGACGCCGTTCTCGACCGGGAGATCGCGGTCAAGCTCATCCGGCCTGATGTCGTCGCATCCCCGGCGCAGGCAGCGGAGTTCGCCCGCCGCTTCGAACGCGAGGCGCGCGTCACCGCTCGGATCGGGCATCACGGGGTGCCGCAGGTGTTCGACGCGGTACTGGACGAGGCGTCGTACGACCGGCTGTACCTGGTGATGGAGTACGTGCGCGGGATCCCTCTGCGCAGGGTGCTCACAGAGACGGCGGAGGACGGCGCGGCGGCGCGGCTCCCGGTGAGCTGGGCCGCGTCGATCGCGGCACAGGTCTGCACGGTCCTGTCGTACGCGCACGCCATTCCGGTCGTGCACCGCGACCTGAAGCCGGACAACGTCCTGATCGCCGCTGACGGCACGGTCAAGGTGCTGGATTTCGGCATCGCGAAGCTACTGCGCACGGACGTCACCCGACTCACAGCCACGGGCAGCCGTATCGGTACCAGCCGTTACATGTCTCCCGAGCAGATCGACTGCGCGCGGATCACACCGCTGAGCGACCTCTACGCCCTCGGCTGCGTGCTGCACGAACTCCTCGCCGGAGAGCCGGTCTTCAGTGGCAACAGCGAGTACCAGCTTCTGCAGCAGCACATGGACGAGCCGCCGAAGCCACTGCGCACCCTGCGACCCGAGGTGCCGGAGGACCTGGAGGCGCTGGCCCTGGACCTGCTGGCCAAGGTGCCCGAGCAGCGACCGGCCGACGCGTACGCGGTGTACGAGCGCCTGTCGCCGCACCTGCCGCAACCGGGATCGGCAGCCGAGCCCGTGGTCCTCACCCACGACGGCTCCCCTTCCGAAGCCCCCGACCCGACGGTGGTCTACCGACAGCCGAACGCACCCCTGCGGCGGACCACACCGCCCGCGCCCTCACCCGGGCCGGTGACTCCCGTGCCGGTCCGGGCGCGCATCGACACCGCGCTGCGGGACGCCATCAAGGATGCCTACAGCCGGTCTGCGGACCTCGCGGACAGCGGACGGTTCGCCCAGGCCGCGGACGTCCTCAAGGCGGTGATCGCCACCGCGGCCACTGCCCTCGGCGCGGACAACCCCCGGGTGCTCGGTCTGCGGCGGCAGCGCGCGGCGGTCCTCATGGCCGGCGAGGACTTCCGGCGTGCCTTACCGGAGTTCGACGCTCTGGCCGCGGTCTACGCCCGTACGGCGGGACCGGCCGATGAGAACACGCTGGAGTGCCGTCGGCACGCCGCCCACTGCCGCGCCAACCTAGGTCAGGCCACGGTCGCCCTGCGGGAGTTCCAGGAGGTTCTGGAGGTCGTGTCCGACGAGGCCGGGGACGCCTCCGAAACCGCTCTCGACCTGCGCCGCAGTATCGGCGTCCTCCTCTTCTCCGATGGCCGCCGCGCCGAGGCCGAGAACGTCCTCGACGCCCTCCACGAGGACATGTGCGTCGTCCTTGGCGAGGACCATGAGGAGACCCGCGAGATCGCCGATCTCCTCGCCCGGCTGCGCGGACCGGAGGGACCAAGCCCTTACTGAGGCCCTGCCGGTGCGGTGCACACGCCGTCAGGCCTCGCCCTCGTCCTCAGCCTCTTCGCTGTGGATACGTTCTGCCAGATTCCACAGGCTCAGGCCATCCGACTGGTACCAGCGAGCCGTTCCCTGATTCGACACGGGGCGCTCGTCCCATTCGGCATCCGCCCACATCTTCGACACCAGCCCGGACGGGGAGTACTGCTGCTCGTCGTACGCCCACAGGACCGGCTTGGTCCGGTGATTGACCCAGGTCGCCTGGCGTCGCCTTTCGTCCTGGACCAGCCACTCCTCCATGGCGTCGCGCTCGGGCTCGTTCAGGGCCACGTACTGGAGAGGCGCTCCGTCCTTGATGACACGACGGTCGACCAGAAGCGGCACCGTGTTCGGGCGACGCGGCTTGCGCTCCTTCGCTGGAAGCGCGGGAACGGCCACGCCATCGGCCAGGTCACCGAGCACACGCTTCGCGAGCTCCCGGCATGTCTCCGTAGTCTGGAAAGCGGTCCTGATCTGGGGACGCGGCCCGTAATGAGTCACGATCTCATGGGTCAGCCGACGCACCAGATCCGGCACGAGGGCGGGAATCTTCTCCAGGACCTCGCTGTCCCAGTCGAAGTCGGGGTCATCGATGCTCGTGGCGCCGAGGTGCTGAAAAAGCAGGTGAGTGACGAGAAACCCGCCGTGCTCGGTGGTCGCGGCCTCGCGGCTGTTCTGTCCACTGCCCAGCTCGTAGACCGCGCTCCGTGCCGCGCGCAGCGTGAGCACGGAGCGCCACACCTTCTGCGGCGAGGGTTCGCGTTTGAACAGCACGGTGTGGCTGCCCTTGGGACCCTGCTCCCACAGGTTCTCCGTGGAACTGGCGGCCCGGGCGGCCTGTTCCGCGTCCGGGTGCAGGCACGCGAGTGACAGAGCGAGTTCGTCCAGCGAACAACCGGTCTCAGGCGCGGCGACCGGCTCACCCCGCTTGATCACGTACTGCTTGCGCAGTTCGGCACGCAGGTTGGCCTTGATCGCCTGGTGCACGGGTTCCAGCGCGATGTGATCGCGCGGTTCGATGGCGTTCTGCCGGTTCGCCGCCTGTGAGACCTGGACGCCGAACTCCCGGTCTTCATGCGTGTTGATGACCTTGATGCTCAGGGTGGCGTTGGCTGCGGCCTCACCGTCGTCGTGCATGGCCCTGGCGACAGCCCGTACCGTCTGAGCGCCGTTCACGATGCTCGCCCCGGCCACGGTGAGAGTGGTCGGCCTGCTCTGCGGCGCCTTGGCGCTGTCGTTCTTCGCCGTGAGCGAGGTGCAGATCATGGTGATGCCGTTGTTCAGATGCCAGAATCTCGTGGGATCGGACGTCAGGGTCTGACCGATCTCAGCATTCGTGACGGTGGTTCCGAGCGGGGCCCGGAGATTCTGCTCGAACAGGCCGGTGCCGTGCGTCTCGTACCACTCGGCGACGCTCTCGGCGGAAACCGTGCCCTGATAGGCCTCCAGTGGTCCCTTCTGCTGGTACCAGTCC
>NZ_JBNNJZ010000015.1:0-50893 GCF_050270335.1 Streptomyces sp. NPDC059900 | reverse complement strand
GAGCGCTTCGTTCACACCGAAGAGGTCACGGGTTCGAACGCAGTATCGCCCACCCCGAATCTGCGGCCCGGAGGCTTTCAGCCTCCGGGCCGCAGTCGTATTCGCGCCCTTTTCCGTGCGGCACAAGGGAATTGATGCCCCGTCGGCTGCCGTACGGAAAAGCGGAGTCAGTGCATTCTGCCGAGAACGTCCCGGACCCGGCGTGCGTCGCGCAGCCTTTGTTCGTACGTCGCGCCGACGCCGAGCAGCAGCAGTCCGGCGAGCGCGGGCGGCAGCCAGCGCGGCAGGGCATCCACCACTTGGACGAGATAGGGCGCGAGTTCGTGCAGCGCGTCCAGGGCGAGGACCGTGCCGCCGAGCAGCAACGGAGCCCGCAGCCGGTACCGCGCGCCCGCCAGCGTGATCAACAGGGCCGCCGTGCCCAGGAGCAGCGGACGCAGCCAGTGCGCGTCGCTCCAGGCGGCCACCAGGCTCGGCAGGAGGGTCGCCGCCAGGCCGGGACCGTAGGCCGCCCAGGAGGACGTCTCCGGGACGCGGCGGTGCCGCAGCACGCCGATCACGAGCGCAGGGACGGTCACCGGCAGGGTGTAGGCCTCCGGCGTCGACACGTCCCAGGCGGCCAGGCGTACCCAGGCCGCCAGGAGGAACAGCGCCCCGGCGGCGTACCCCACCGGGCGGCGTTCCGTTCGCAGTGCGGTGCCCGCGGCGATGACTCCGCCGAGCGAGAGCGCCAGGGCGAGGGTCGCCGCGTGCCCCGCGGTGAGGGCGATCGCCGGGCCGCCCGCGAGCGCCCCGGTGATCTCGACCGGCGGCGTCAGCCGATGCCGGCCGAGCCGGGCCGCGGCCAGGGCGGCGAGCGCCGGCACGACGAGCGTCAGAAGCCCCGTGTGCTCCGTGCGCAGGTCCAGGGCGGCGCCCGAGGCGCAGGCGAGCGCGGCGGCGTACGCGAGGGCCGCGCAGGCGGCGGTCGGCGCCGGTCCCGCAGCCGTCTCCGGGCGGCGGGCGGCGAACACCGTGGCCGCCAGGAACAGTGCCGTCAGGGCGGCCAGCGTGCCGAGCGTCGCGGAGGTGGTCGCCAGGGAGAGGAGCGCGACGCTCACCGAGGAGGCGACCGCCAGCGCCAGGGAGGTCAGGGCGAGCGCCCCGGACCCCGCACGCGTCGCGAAGGCGAGCAGCACCGCGACCACCGCGATGTGCGCCGATATCCCGGCCGCGTAGGGGAGCCGGAGCGCGGGCGGCAGGGCGAACACCGCGGCCCAGGCAAGGCCGAGGGCACCTGCCCGGGCCACGGACGCGGTCACCACGGGCCCGGCGGCGGCGGGACTCCCCGGCGGGGTTGCTTCGGGATGCGTGGCCCTCTGCGTCCCGTGCCTCTCGGTCGGTGCCGTCGCGGTGGGGGGCAGGAATCGTGCCCCCGCGAACAGCACGCCGGCGACCACGGCGAGTACGAGTGAGGCCATGGCCGGGTGGTGCACCGGCAGTTCATCCGGGAAGACCGCCGTTGCCGCGTTCTGCGGTGCGCCCGACCATGCCTCTCCGGCCCGGGTGACGGGCCTGGCAAGGGCAGAGACCAGCGCGGGCAGCGTCCAGAGCGCCGCGAGCGCGTGCACCAGGAGCGCCGCTCCGGCGATCCCGTGCAGGAGGGGGCGCGGCAAGGCGGTGCGTACGACCGCCAGCATCGCGACGGCGCAGGCCAGATAACCCGGCACCGCCCACGCTTCGGGCAGCGCCTCGCGCAGCACGCCGCCCGCGGCGGCAGTTACGAGCAGGCCGCCCGCGAACGCCGCGCCCGTCGCCTGCACAGGCGGCGCGATCAGCCACGCCGACACCAGCGAGATCGCCGCCGCGAGGAGCAGCAGCGCACCCGCCCGCATCGCGCCGGGCAGATCCGTGGCCGCCCAGGACAGGTAACCGGCGGCCGCCGCGCCCCACAGGCCCGCGGCGCAGGCGCAGACGGTCGCGATGACGCGCACGCCGGGGTCGCCGGCCCGCAGCGCGACGGCCACGTCGAACGCCGCCGTCACGAGGAGCGCGGCCACCGTCGCGTGCTCACCCGCGTCCGCCGCACGCGCCCAGAGGAACAAGGGGAGTTGAGCGGTCGCCACGGCGAGCGGCAGCGGCAGCCGGAGGTCGCGGAAGGCCAGGCCGTACGCCGCCCACAGCGCGGCAAGCACGGCGGACGCGGCGGCGGTATAGCCGAGGGCGCCGGCCTGCGGCAGGGCGACGGCATGAAGGGCGTACGCGTCGAGGACGGTCAGGGCGAGGCCGAGCGCGGCCACCGTCTCCGCCGTCGAACGCAGCTTCCGGCGCAGCAGCAGCGCCGGTACACCGAGGGCCGTCAGTGTCACGGCCGCGAGGACGGCGCTGCGTCCGCCGATGCCCAGGTGGCCCCAGCTCACCAGCGTGAACGCGATCGCCGCGATGGTGAGCAGGATGCCGCCCAGCGTGAGCAGGACGTTCTGCACGTTCGGCGGTGTCGCCTCCGGAGCGCGGACCGGCCGTGGGGGAGCGGATGCGGGGACGGGCCCGGGCGCGGTCGCCGCCTGGAGGACGCCGATCAGCCAGGCGCGGCGATGCAGCAACTGCGACCTGCGTGCGTCGAGTCGGCGCAGCTCCAGGTCGAGGACGCGGAGCTCCTCGGCCGGGGGCGGAATGTTCGTCATGTCCGTGGAGTGTGGTCCACGACACTGCGGCGGACATGGGCGCGGATACTCAGGTCGTACTCAGATCGGGCGTCCTGACGGCAGACTCGGTCCATGGACTGGAGCCACTACCGCTTCCGCAGCGTCTGGAACGTGCCCGCCCCGCCCGCCGACGTGTTCGCCGTCCTCGAACGCGCCGAGGACTATCCGGCGTGGTGGCCCCAGGTGCGCGAGGTGACGCCCGTCGACGAACGCACCGGCACCGCGCGCTTCCGTTCCCTCCTGCCGTACGACCTGTTCGTCACCGGCGAGGAACGGCGCCGCGACGAGGAGGCCGGGATCCTGGAGATCGCCATGACCGGGGATCTGGACGGCTGGGCGCGCTGGACCGTCACGGCGGTGCCGGGCGGGACACGTGCGCTCTACGACCAGGAAGTGGTGGTGCGAAAACCGCTGATGCGACGCTTCGCCGTCCCCGGCCGACCCGTTTTCCTGCTCAACCACGCGCTGATGATGCGCGCGGGGGAGCGAGGCCTGAAGGCGCACCTCAGGCGGGGCTGACGGCTTTCGCACAAGCGGTTTGATGGAAACCGGCGGGGACCTGTATTGTTCAGTCCGTTCCCGGGCGATTAGCTCAGTGGGAGAGCGCTTCGTTCACACCGAAGAGGTCACTGGTTCGAACCCAGTATCGCCCACCCGGAGAATGCCGGTCCGTCACCGACGGACCGGTTTTTTCATGCCCGCAGGCAGAGCGTGTCGTCGTCGAGCGGCAACCGTCAGGCGGCCGCGGGCAGTTCGGGACGCAGCGGCCAGGCGGGATCCACTGTCTCCGGCGTACCGCTGCGCGCGAACCAGGCCTGCAGACCGCGGGCCTGCGCCGCGTGCCACACCGCCTGCAACGCGTGCAGCTCGGCCGGCGAGAGCCGCTCGAGCCGCGAGGCGAAACGCTGTCCCACGGCCCGTACGACATCGAGGGCGGCCTGCGCGTCGGCCGCCGCGTCGTGCGCACCGTCCAGCTCCACCGCGTAGTGCGCGCACAGATCGGTCAGTGTGCGACGCCCCTTGCGATACCGGTCGAGCTGCTTGTCCAGGACCCGCGGATCCAGGACACACAGGGGCGAACCCCCCATGTAATGACCGAGCGACGACGCGCGGTGCCGGCGCAACTCCCGGTCCAGGATCGTCAGATCGAAGGGCGCGTTCATGACGACGATGGGGCGGCCCGCCGCGCCCTGTTCCGCCAGTTCCCTCGCTATCTCCTCCATCACCGGCGCGGGCCAGCGGCCGTTGTGCTGCAGATGTTCCTCCGTAAGGCCGTGCACCGCGGTGGCGCTCTCGGGCACCGGAACGCCCGGGTTCACCAGCCAGCGGGTGATGCGCGGGCGGGTTCCCGCGCCTTGCTGGACGACGACGGCGGCCGACACAATGCGGTCGGTCTCGACGTCGACGCCCGTGGTCTCCGTGTCGAATGCGGCCAAGGGCCCCTCGTACCAGCACGTCATAGTGACGCAACTCCTCGATCATGTCCGGCAGATGGCTTTCCTCCCCCTGCCCACACCGGTGATACCCGGCCCGTTTGCGCCGTACGCGGCCCGGAGACAACAGAGGTACAGGGTTTGGAAGTTGACCGGCCCGAAGCGTGGATTCACCGGTTCGGAAGGCACGTTGGACATGGCGCTCGCGCAGCCCGAACAGGGTGGGCTGCTGCCCGGGCGGATCGCACCGCCGCGCGGCACACTCGCCACCACCGCCTGTATGGAGACCCTTCAGGTGGGTTATCTGCACGCTGTCGCCGCCGCGGCGGGGTGCTCGCTCTCACAGCCCTTTCCCGACAACGGAATCGACTGGCACGTTAGCCACAGCGCCCCCGGGCACACGGTCGACGACGAAGTCACCATCAAGGTGCAGCTCAAGTGCACCTACCAGATACCGCCGGACCCGCCGGGCCCGTCCTTCTCCTTCACGCTCGACAACCCGCACCTGGAGAAGCTCGCAAGGACCCCGGTCGCGGTGCACAAGATCCTGGTCGTGATGCTCGTGCCCCGGTCGCAGGACGACTGGCTGCGCGCGGGGCACGACCGGCTCGACCTGCGGCACTGCTGCTACTGGACCAACCTCGCCGGTCACCGGGTGACCGGCCGGCGCAGGACCACCGTCCGCGTCCCGACCTCGCGGATCTTCGACGACAGGGCCCTCTGCGAGATCATGACGCGCGTCGGGACGGGAGGGAGACCCTGATGCACCGCCCGATCGACGAGCCACTACGCCCCGTTCGCCCGCACCCGGTCGAAGCCGCGGGCCCCCGGGCCGATCACCCCGGCCCGCAGGATCCCCCCGACCCCTCGCAGGTCGACCCCGCGGTGCTCGGCGTCCTGCTCGACCGGCACGGCTGGCACCGGCGCGGGGGAGCGGCCGGCCGCTATGCCCGCTGGACTCCGCCGGGCTCCGGCAGGGGCGGTGCGAGCCTTCTCGTCCCGGAGAGCAGGGCCTTCCCCGACTGCGACGACCTGCTCGGCGAGGCGCTCACCGCCCTGTCGCGCAGCGCGACGCCCTCCGCGCGTGACGTCCTCGTCGGTCTTGCCGTGCCCAGCGACGAGATCCGCTGGTGGCGTGACGTTCCGGCGGGTCCGGCGGGCGCCGCGACCTGGACGGCCGAGGAGAAACTGCGCTCGGCGGCACGGCAGATGCTGCTCGCGGGCGCCCTCGCGGCGCGCGGCCGGGCCGGGTACTACGGGGCGCGGCACCGCGGGCCCGCCGCCGCGGCTCTGGAGCACGTCCTGGTGGGGCCCGCTCCGGGTGGGCGGCAGCTCACCGCGTTCGTGCCCGTCCTGGCCGGGCGTCCCATCGCGGTGCGGCTGCACCAGGCGCTGTACGCGGTCCGCGAGGCCGTCGACTACCAGCGCGCCACCGGTGGCATGGACGCCTTCGACGGCGCGGTCGAGGCGGGCGCCAGCCATGAGCTGACGGAAGCCTTGGTGGCGCTGGTGCGGGGCACGGAGGGCGCGCGGATCGCCGTGCAGTGGGCGCCCGCCGCCGGGGTGCCCGAGGGGTGCGCCGTCGATGCGGGGCCCGTCGAGTTCTCGCCCGGTGACCTGCCGGTGCTGCGCGAGGCGGGCGCCCGCTATCTGCGCGACGAGCCGGCGATGCCGGTGCGGATCACGGGGGCCGTGGTGCGGATGCGGCGGTCGGGGCCGCGGGGTGAGGGCACCGTGCGGGTCCGGGTGCTCGCGGGCGTGGACGTCCCCCACGTACGCATGACCCTCGACGAGGAGGGGTATCGCATCGCGGGCCATGCGCACCTGGTCGGGCTGCCGATCCGGGTGCACGGGCGCCTGGAGAGCCGGGGCGGGTTCCGGCGGCTGACCGGGGCTTCGGGAGTGGTGCCGGTGCAGGTGGACGAGTCGGAGAAGGACCGCCTGATGAAATCGCTCCAGGAGCATCTCGACTTCTTCGAGGAGGCGTGCGGCGGGGACTGAGGCGGGGCGCGGCCGGGGCCGGCGGGATACAGGGGGATATCCGTTTCGCGATGGGCGCCCCCGGCTCGGTACGATTCGTTTCGCGTGCAGCAGCAGATCTGCCGCGACCCCCTTCAGGTAGGAGAGACCGGTGTCAGACGTCCGTGTGATCATCCAACGCGATTCCGAGCGGGAAGAGCGCGTGGTGACGACGGGCACTACGGCCGCCGAACTCTTCTCCGGGGAGCGCACCATCGTCGCCGCCCGCGTGGCCGGCGAGCTGAAGGACCTCGCGTACGCCGTGCAGGACGGCGAGGAGGTCGAGCCCGTCGAGATCTCCTCCGAGGACGGCCTGAACATCCTGCGCCACTCCACCGCGCACGTGATGGCGCAGGCCGTGCAGGAGCTCTTCCCCGAGGCCAAGCTGGGCATCGGCCCGCCGGTCAAGGACGGCTTCTACTACGACTTCGACGTCGAGAAGCCCTTCACGCCCGAGGACCTCAAGGCCGTCGAGAAGAAGATGCAGGAGATCCAGAAGCGCGGCCAGCGCTTCTCGCGCCGCGTCGTCACCGACGAGGCCGCCCGCGAGGAGCTCGCCGACGAGCCGTACAAGCTGGAGCTCATCGGCATCAAGGGCTCCGCGTCCAGCGACGACGGCGCGGACGTCGAGGTGGGCGGCGGCGAGCTGACCATCTACGACAACCTCGACCCGAAGACCGGCGACCTGTGCTGGAAGGACCTCTGCCGCGGTCCCCACCTGCCCACCACCCGCAACATCCCGGCGTTCAAGCTGATGCGCAACGCCGCGGCGTACTGGCGCGGCAGCGAGAAGAACCCGATGCTCCAGCGCATCTACGGCACCGCCTGGCCCACCAAGGACGAGCTCAAGGCGCACCTGGAGTTCCTCGCCGAGGCCGAGAAGCGCGACCACCGCAAGCTCGGCAGCGAGCTGGACCTCTTCTCCGTCCCGGAGCAGATCGGCTCGGGCCTGGCGGTCTTCCACCCCAAGGGCGGCATCATCCGCCGGGTCATGGAGGACTACTCGCGCCGCCGCCACGAGGAGGAGGGGTACGAGTTCGTCTACACCCCGCACGCCACGAAGGGGAAGCTCTTCGAGACCTCGGGCCACCTGGACTGGTACGCCGACGGCATGTACCCGCCCATGCAGCTCGACGAGGGCGTGGACTACTACCTCAAGCCCATGAACTGCCCGATGCACAACCTGATCTTCGATGCGCGCGGGCGTTCCTACCGTGAACTGCCGCTGCGCCTCTTCGAGTTCGGCACCGTGTACCGCTACGAGAAGTCGGGCGTCGTGCACGGTCTGACCCGGGCCCGCGGCTTCACCCAGGACGACGCGCACATCTACTGCACCAAGGAGCAGATGGCGGACGAGCTCGACAAGACGCTCACCTTCGTCCTGAACCTCCTGCGCGACTACGGCCTGACCGACTTCTACCTGGAGCTGTCCACCAAGGACCCGGAGAAGTTCGTCGGCGCGGACGAGGTGTGGGAGGAGGCCACCGCGACGCTTCAGCAGGTCGCCGAGAAGCAGGGCCTCCCGCTCGTCCCCGACCCGGGCGGCGCCGCCTTCTACGGCCCGAAGATCTCCGTGCAGTGCAAGGACGCCATCGGCCGCACCTGGCAGATGTCGACCGTGCAGCTGGACTTCAACCTGCCGGAGCGCTTCAACCTGGAGTACACCGGCCCCGACGGCACCAAGCAGCGTCCGGTGATGATCCACCGTGCGCTCTTCGGGTCGATCGAGCGGTTCTTCGCGGTGCTTCTGGAGCACTACGCGGGTGCGATGCCGCCGTGGCTCGCCCCGGTGCAGGCCGTGGGCATCCCGGTCGGGGACGCGCACATCCCCTACCTCCAGGAGTTCGCGGCCGACGCCAAGAAGAAGGGCCTGCGGGTCGAGGTGGACGCCTCCTCCGACCGGATGCAGAAGAAGATCAGGACGCAGCAGAAGCTGAAGGTCCCGTTCATGATCATCGTCGGTGACGACGACATGAACGCCGGCACGATCTCCTTCCGCTACCGCGACGGCTCGCAGGAGAACGGCATTCCGCGCGACCAGGCCCTGGCCAAGCTGCTCGGCGTGGTGGAGAGCCGCGAGCAGGTGTGACCCCACCCCGCTGACGCGGGCAAGGAAAGGCCCCCGGGACGTTCAGCGTCCCGGGGGCCTCTCGTCGTCCTCCCGCGCGAACACCTGCAACAGCCACGCCGAGAACGACCCCGTCACCGCGCCGAGCAGCGCGAGCCCGCAGGCCATCAGACCCACCGCGATCAGCCGTCCCACCGGCGTCACGGGAATCTCGTCGCCGTAGCCCACGGTCGCGAGCGTGGCCGACGCCCACCACACGGCGTCCCCGAAGGTACGGATCGTGGCACCCGGAGCCGTGTGCTCGTGGTGATAGACGGCGAGCGCCGCGGTGAAGCCGAGGAGCAGCGCCGAAAGCCCCGCGTACGCGGCCACGCGCGCGTGCAGCGCCAGACGCGGTTTCCCGTGCCTGCGCTGGACGGTCTCGTAGACGTGTACGACGCGCAGCGGGCGCAGCAGCGGCAGGACGAGAACCAGGGTGTCCAGCCAGTGGGTGCGCGGGAAACGCAGCCCCTGCCCGCTCAGCCGCCAGCGCACCGCGTAGTCCACGGCGAACAAGGCCCAGGCCGCGCAGAGCACCGCGAGGCATACGTTGCGCCACCCCTCGGGCAGCCCCGGGGCCAGGACCTGCACCGCGTACGAGGTCAGGTAGAGGAGCGACGCCACGGCGAGCAGTGCCTCCGTGCGGGTCTCCCAGTGTGTCTGACGCCTTTCATCGGTCATCGCCCCAGCTTCGCGGTGCGGTGCCCGGCGGGCGCCCCGCCGACACGCTCCGCTCGCGGCAAGTCATATGCTGCACTGCATGACGAGTGAGCCGGAGCAGCAGATCGGAGTGGGGACGCAGGACGCGTTCCAGCGCCTGTGGACGCCCCACCGGATGGCGTACATCCAGGGCGAGAACAAGCCGAGCGGTCCGGGCGCCGACGACGGCTGTCCCTTCTGCACCATCCCGGCGAAATCCGACGAGGACGGCCTGGTCATCGCGCGCGGCGAGCAGGTGTACGCGGTGCTCAACCTCTACCCGTACAACGGCGGCCACTTGATGGTCGTGCCCTACCGCCACGTCGCCGACTACACCGAGCTGACCGCCCCGGAGACGGCCGAGCTCGGCGAGCTCACCAAGCAGGCCATGACGGCGCTGCGTGCCGCGTCCGGCGCGCACGGCTTCAACATCGGCATGAACCAGGGCACGGTGGCGGGCGCCGGCATCGCCGCGCATCTGCACCAGCACGTCGTGCCGCGCTGGGGCGGGGACACGAACTTCATGCCGGTCGTGGGGCACACGAAGATCCTGCCGCAGCTGCTCGCGGACACCCGCAAGATGCTGGCCGACGCCTGGCCCGCCTCCGCGTAGGTCGGCTCACGCGTCGTACACGTCCGCCTTCCTCGGCATCGGGTCCTGGACCGCGCCGCTGAGGAAGCCGGAGCGTGCACCGAACTTCTCCGTGTCGACGCCGTTCTCCGCGAGCACCTTGATGGCCGCCGAGTGCACCACGCGCAGCACCGGTGTGGCCGCGCGCAGCGCGTCGTCGGCCATGAAGCGGTGCCGCCACGGCTTGTCCGCCCAGGCGTGCCGCAGGCCGAAGGGCTCGGGCAGGACCAGTTTGCCGCCGAGGTGGTCCAGGACCGGGGGATACCAGGTGAAGGGGGCGCGCAGCGCGAGGCGTACCACCTCGTCCGCGTCGATCAGGGGCAGCTTGCGCTCCGTGGTCTCCCAGAACTTGATGGGCTTGGAGACCTTCTTGACCTTGGGGTCGGGCTTGCTGGTGAACAGGGAGTGCACCGGGCCGAGCGCGTGGCCGGTGACCTCGATGCGCAGGGTCTCGTGCAGGACGGTCACCGTGATCAGCATCGTGATGACCAACTGGCCGTCCCAGAGCGTGAACTGGCAGCCCAGATAGTGCCGGTTGCCGCCGCCGAACTGCTGTTCGTTGCAGATCCGCTGTACTTCGTGGCCCCGGACCTGGAAGGCCTCGACCTCCGTGCCCGAGGGGCGGGAGACCGCCTTCGCGTTCTCCCCGATGGGGGTGACGATCCAGTGCTTTATCGACGGCGTGGGGAAGCCGCCGGTGTGCAGGGGGCCGCGTTCGAGCAGGCGCAGCTGGTCGTGCACCGCCTTTATGACGTCCCAGCTGCGGAAGGGGTGGATCTCGGTGCCTTCCTTGCCGGCGACCAGCTCCTCGGCGAGCTGCCAGCTGCCCCAGCGCGTGCCCATGCCCAGGATTCCCTTGGGGCCCGCGTAGAAGACCGAGTTGCTCTGCTGCTCGGCGGAGAGGCGGGCCAGGCCCTGGCGGAGCTGCTCGGCCGTCGTCTCGCCCGGGCTGCCCGGCACCGCCTCGGGGATCTTCGCGCCGATGCCGCCGCCGGAGAGCAGGCTCGACCAGCGCTCGCGCAGGTCTCTCGCGGTGCGCTCGGCGATCAGCTTGGCCCAGAACCAGCCCGCCACCGGGACGACTATCGCCGCGCGGATGTACCAGCCGAGGAGGCCGTCGACCGGCAGCTTGATGAGAAAGATCACGGCGAGGACGCCCACGGCCACCATGACGGCCGTGGCGATCGCGCTCGCCCGCTTGTTGTCCCGCTTGACCACGGCCTGCTTGATGGAGAACAGCAGCAGCCAGACGATGAGCCCGGGCAGGAACAGCAGCCCGCACAGCACCATGACCACGGTGAGCCAGCGGTCGCGGTCCTTGCGGATGTTATTCGCCGCGAGGCAGTGCTCGACGATCGCCTGCGGTTCCATGCCGAAGGACTGGATGAGCGGCTTGCGGGCGCCGCCGAGCATCCGCACCTGCACGGCCCTGGCGAACGCCTCGCCCAGATTCGGCGCCATGAGCGACCAGAGGCCCTTGTGGACCTCGGACTTGTGCCATTCGTTGTTGGCATCGAGGATCTTCGAGGCCTTGTCGTCGCGGTACGCGGCCGACGCGAGGGCATGGGTTGCCGCCGTCTGTCCCGCGGCCCCGGACAGCGGGACCTGGGCCCCGGGCCTGAAGTCGAATACGTCGTCCGCCACTGCCGCCCCCATCGCCGCACTGCTCTGCTGCTGCGGCTCTTCCCGACTTCCCTGCCCGGCACACCTGTTGATCAGGTCATCAGCGTATCGGTGCGCACCGGCATCCGGCAGGGCGCATCGCTACCCCCTGCCGGAAACCTTCGACTAGGAGACGTCCTGCGCCTGTTCACGGATCCTTTCGGAGAGCTGGGGCGGCATGGGTTCGTGGCGCGCGTACGTGCGGCTGAAGCGTGCGGTGCCCTGCGAGAGGGACCGCAGGTCCACGGCGTACCGCCCGATCTCGATCTCGGGCACCTCGGCCCGTACGAGCGTGCGTCCGCCCGGTGCCTGCTCGGTGCCGACCACCCGGCCGCGCCGCCCCGAGAAGTCGCTCATCACCGGCCCCACGTGGTCGTCGCCGACCAGGACGCGCACCTCGGCCACCGGCTCCAGGAGATGGATCCTGGCGTCGGCCGCGGCCTCGCGCAGGGCCAGTGCGCCCGCCGTCTGGAACGCCGCGTCCGAGGAGTCCACCGAGTGGGCCTTGCCGTCGAGCAGCGTGATCCGCACGTCGATCAGGGGATAGCCCGCGGCCACGCCCTTCGCGGCCTGCGCGCGCACGCCCTTCTCGACGGACGGTATGAACTGCCGCGGCACGGCGCCGCCCACCACCTTGTCGACGAACTCGATGCCGCTGCCGCCCGGCAGCGGTTCGACCTCGATCTCGCAGATCGCGTACTGGCCGTGGCCGCCGGACTGCTTCACGTGGCGGCCGCGTCCCCCCGACTTGCCCGCGAACGTCTCCCGCAATGAGACCTTGTGGCTCACCACGTCGACCTGCACGCCGTACCGGCTGCGCAGCCGCTCCAGGGCGACGTCCGCGTGCGCCTCGCCCAGGCACCACAGGACCACCTGGTGGGTGTCCTGGTTCTGCTCCAGGCGCATCGTCGGGTCCTCGGCGACCAGACGGGAGAGCCCCTGGGAGAGCTTGTCCTCGTCCGCCTTGCTGTGCGCCTCGATGGCGAGCGGCAGGAGCGGGTCGGGCATGTCCCAGGGCTCCATGAGGAGCGGGTTGTCCTTGGCCGAGAGGGTGTCGCCCGTCTCGGCGCGGTTGAGCTTGGCGACGCAGGCCAGATCGCCCGCGATACAGCGCGTCAGGGTGCGCTGCTGCTTGCCGAAGGGAGAGGACAGCGCGCCGATGCGCTCGTCCGCTTCGTGGAGGGGGCGGCCCTCGTGGCCGTGGTCGGCCAGGCCGTGCCCCGAGACGTGCACGGTCTCCTCGGGACGCAGGGTGCCGGAGAAGACGCGTACGAGCGAGATGCGCCCCACGTAGGGGTCGGACGCCGTCTTCACGACCTCGGCGACGAGCGGCCCGTCGGGATCGCAGGCCGGCGCGGGCCGCGTCTTGCCGTCCGGCGTGGTGACGGCGGGCGCCGGGTGCTCCAGGGGGGTGGGGAAGCCGCCCGTGATCAGCTCCAGGAGCTCCACCGTGCCGATGCCCTGGCGGGCGCCGTCGGCCGCGGGTGCCGCCGCGAGCACGGGGTGGAAGATGCCGCGTGCCACGGCCCGTTCCAGATCGTCGACCAGTGTCTTGAAGTCGATGTCCTCGCCGCTGAGGTAGCGGTCCATGAGGGACTCGTCCTCGCTCTCGGCGATGATCCCCTCGATCAGTTTGTTCCGTGCGTCCTCGATCAGCGGGAGCTGGTCCTCGCCGGGCTCGGACTCCTTGCGCTCGCCGGACGCGTAGTCGAAGATCCGCTGCGAGAGCAGCCCGACCAGGCCGGTCACCGGAGCGTGCCCGTCCGGCCCCTCGGCGCCGTGCAGCGGCAGGTACAGCGGAAGCACCGCGTCCGGGTCGTCGGCGCCGAAGGCCTCCGCGCAGGTCCGCGTCATCTCCCGGAAGTCGGCGCGGGCCGCCTCCAGGTGGGTCACCACGATGGCCCGCGGCATGCCGACCGCCGCGCACTCCTCCCAGACCATGCGGGTCGCGCCGGTGATGCCTTCGATGCCCTCGGCCGCCGAAACGATGAAAAGGGCCGCGTCCGCGGCGCGCAGACCGGCCCGTAACTCGCCGACGAAATCGGCGTACCCGGGGGTGTCCAGAAGGTTGATCTTGTAGCCGCCCCATTCGACGGGCACCAGGGACAGCTGCACCGAGCGCTGCTGCCGGTGCTCGATGTCGTCGTAGTCGGAGACCGCCGTGCCGTCCTCCACACGGCCCGCCCGGTTCACCGCCCCCGCGGTCAGCGCGAGGGCCTCCACGAGAGTCGTCTTGCCCGATCCGCTGTGGCCGACCAGCACCACATTCCGTACGGACGCGGGGTGGTCGGCCGCTGTAGCCCTGCCGGCGGCTCCGGGGTGTGCGTTCGCCTTGTCGCCCATGCCTTGGCCTCCCGGTTACGTGCGCGGTGAGGAGGCACAGCCCCCTCGGGGATGCTGGCTGCTCGCGGACGTGCGGGGCCGTGTGCGGGTCGGCTCCGGCGACGCCCGCGGTGCTTTCGAGCTTTCCACCCGGGTCACTGTGCGTCCATACGTCGTACGCGATCGTGAGGGGGCGAGCCGGTCCGTCAAGGGCGTGACTACGATGGGCCAGCCGGTGGCCAACAGGGGCCGCGCGGCGCACCGACCCCCCGGGAAGGCCATGCTGAACAAGTACGCGCGTGCATTCTTCACGCGTGTTCTCACACCGTTCGCCGCGTTTCTCATCCGACGCGGCGTGAGCCCCGACGCGGTCACCCTCATCGGAACCGCCGGGGTGATGGCGGGCGCGCTGGTCTTCTTCCCCCGCGGCGAGTTCTTCTGGGGCACGATCGTCATCACGCTCTTCGTGTTCTCCGACCTGGTCGACGGGAACATGGCGCGGCAGCTGGGACGCTCCAGCCGCTGGGGAGCCTTCCTGGACTCGACGCTCGACCGGGTCGCCGACAGCGCGATCTTCGGCGGCCTCGCCCTCTGGTACGCGGGCTCGGGCGACGACAACATCCTGTGCGCCGTCTCCATCTTCTGCCTGGCCAGCGGCCAGGTGGTCTCGTACACGAAGGCGCGCGGCGAGGCGATCGGCCTGCCCGTCGCCGTCAACGGCCTGGTGGAGCGCGCCGAGCGCCTGGTGATCACTCTGGTGGCCGCGGGCCTCGCGGGGCTGCACAAGTTCGGCGTCCCCGGCATCGACGTACTGCTGCCCGTCGCCCTGTGGATCGTCGCCGTCGGCAGCCTCGTCACCCTCGTCCAGCGCGTCGTGACCGTGCGCCGGGAGTCCGCCGAGGCGGACGCGGCCGCGGGAGCCGCACAGGGCAGTGAGGCCACGTCGTGAAGGACCGCCTGACCGACGCGCTCTACGGAGCCGCCTGGAGCTCGGTCAAGAAGCTCCCGGAACCGGTGGCGGTCCGGCTCGGCAGGACCATCGCCGACACGGTGTGGAAGCGGCGCGGCAAGGGCGTCCAGCGTCTTGAGGCCAACTACGCGCGCGTGGTGCCCGACGCGAGCCCGCAGCGCCTGGCGGAACTGTCCAGGGCGGGCATGCGCTCGTACCTGCGCTACTGGATGGAGTCGTTCCGGCTGCCGTCGTGGAGCCGGGAGCGCATCGAGGGCGGTTTCAGCGCCAAGGACCTGCACCACCTGACGGACGGCCTCGCCTCCGGCAAGGGCGTCATTCTGGCCCTGCCGCACCTGGGCAACTGGGACCTGGCGGGCGCGTGGGTGACCACGAAGCTGAACACGCCGTTCACGACGGTCGCCGAGCGGCTCAAGCCCGAGACGCTGTACGACCGCTTCGTCGCCTACCGCGAGGGCCTGGGCATGGAGGTGCTTCCCCACCAGGGCGGCTCGGCCTTCGGCACGCTGGCGCGGCGGCTTCGCGCGGGCGGCCTGGTCTGTCTCGTCGCGGACCGGGACCTCTCGGAGTCCGGCGTCGAGGTGAAGTTCTTCGGGGACACCGCGCGGATGCCCGCGGGGCCCGCGATCCTCGCGCAGCAGACGGGGGCGCTGCTGCTGCCCGTCACGCTCTGGTACGACGATTCGCCCGTCATGAAGGGGCGCGTTCACGCCCCCATCGACGTCCCCGAGACAGGTACCCGTACGGAGAAGACGTCTGTCATGACGCAGGCGCTGGCAGACGCCTTCGCCACGGGTATCGCCGACCATCCGGAGGACTGGCACATGCTGCAGCGCTTGTGGCTCGCTGATCTCGACCCCGCGAAGGGGCCCGCGGACGGTTCCGGGCACCCGGCCGAGGGGACCGCGCCGTGAGGATCGGCATCGTCTGCCCCTACTCGTGGGACGTGCCGGGCGGCGTCCAGTTCCACATCCGTGACCTCGCGGAGCACCTGATCCGCCTGGGACATGAGGTGTCCGTACTGGCCCCGGCGGACGACGAGACACCCCTTCCGCCGTACGTGGTGTCGGCGGGCCGCGCGGTTCCCGTGCCGTACAACGGCTCGGTGGCCCGGCTCAACTTCGGGTTCCTCTCGGCCGCGCGGGTGCGGCGCTGGCTGCACGACGGCACCTTCGACGTCATCCACATCCACGAGCCGACCTCGCCGTCGCTCGGGCTGCTCACGTGCTGGGCGGCGCAGGGCCCGATCGTCGCCACGTTCCACACGTCCAACCCGCGCTCGCGGGCGATGATCGCCGCCTATCCGATCCTGCAGCCCGCCCTGGAGAAGATCAGCGCGCGCATCGCGGTGAGCGAGTACGCGCGGCGCACGCTCGTCGAGCACCTGGGCGGCGACGCGGTCGTCATCCCGAACGGCGTGGACGTCGACTTCTTCGCGAAGGTCGAGCCGAAGGCCGAGTGGCAGGGAGGCACGATCGGCTTCATCGGCCGTATCGACGAGCCGCGCAAGGGCCTGCCGGTCCTGATGAAGGCGCTGCCGAAGATCCTCGCCGAGCGCCCCGGCACCCGCCTCCTTGTCGCGGGGCGCGGCGACGAGCACGAGGCCGTCTCCTCGCTGCCCGTCGAGATGCGCGAGCGCGTGGAGTTCCTCGGCATGGTCAGCGACGAGGACAAGGCACGGCTGCTGCGCAGCGTCGACGTGTACGTCGCTCCCAACACCGGGGGCGAGAGCTTCGGGATCATCCTGGTCGAGGCGATGTCGGCGGGCGCGCCCGTCCTCGCCAGCGATCTGGACGCCTTCGCGCAGGTCCTCGACCAGGGCGCCGCGGGTGACCTGTTCACCAACGAGGACGCGGACTCGCTGGCCGAGGCGGCCCTGCGGCTCCTGGGCGACCCGGCGCGCCGCGAGGAGCTGCGCGAGCGCGGCAGCAAGCACGTGCGCCGCTTCGACTGGTCGACGGTGGGCGCCGACATCCTCTCGGTGTACGAGACGGTGACGGACGGAGCGGCGGCGGTGGCCGCCGACGAACGCTCCGGGTTCCGGGCCCGGTTCGGACTCGCACGGGACTGATCGCCGCGGGGCCGGGGAGCCCGGCGGTCCTGAGGTCCTGCCGGCTCGACTAGCCTCGGGCCGGTGACCTCGACACTGATCTGGATCGCGGTAGCCCTCTTCGCGATCGGCCTCTACCTGAGCTGGACCGCGGGCCGCCTCGACCGGCTGCACGCCCGCATCGACGCGGCCCGCGCCGCCCTCGACGCCCAGCTCCTGCGCCGCGCCTCGGTCGCCCAGGAGCTGGCCACATCGGGGGTGCTCGACCCCGCGGCCTCCATCGTGCTCTACGAAGCGGCGCACGCGGCCCGGCAGGCGGAGGAGGAGCACCGCGAGGTCGCCGAGAGCGAGCTCAGCCAGGCGCTGCGCGCGATCTTCGGGGAGGCGCAGCAGGTCGAGGTGGTGCGCGAGGCTCCCGGCGGCGACGAGGCGGCGACCGAGCTGGCCGCCGCCGTACGCCGGGTGCCGATGGCCCGGCGCTTCCACAACGACGCCGTCCGCGCGGCGCGCGCCCTGCGCAGGCACCGCAAGGTCCGCTGGTTCCGCCTCGCGGGGCACGCGCCGTTCCCGATGGCCTTCGAGATGGACGACGAACCGCCGATCGCCCTGGCCGACCGCGCGACCGCGTAAGCGACCCCTCGCCGCCACCGTGTCCCCGCTGACCAGCGGCGTTGGGGAAAAATGAGCCACCGGTCACCCATTGGCCCTTGCTGTGGCCTTGTCGCCGGGAGTTTCCTCGTAGGCGCAGGAACCCGTCTTCAGCGAGCGAGGTCAACTCCGTGTCCACCACCTCTTCCAGCACCAGCCAGTCGCCCGAGACCGGCACCGCGCGCGTCAAGCGCGGCATGGCCGAGCAGCTCAAGGGCGGCGTCATCATGGACGTGGTCAACGCCGAGCAGGCGAAGATCGCCGAGGACGCGGGCGCCGTCGCCGTCATGGCCCTGGAGCGGGTCCCCGCCGACATCCGCAAGGACGGCGGCGTGGCCCGGATGTCCGACCCGAACATGATCGAAGAGATCATCGAGGCCGTCTCCATCCCGGTCATGGCCAAGTCCCGCATCGGCCACTTCGTCGAGGCCCAGGTGCTCCAGTCCCTCGGCGTCGACTACATCGACGAGTCCGAGGTCCTGACCCCGGCCGACGAGGTCAACCACAGCGACAAGTTCGCCTTCACGACCCCCTTCGTGTGCGGCGCCACCAACCTGGGCGAGGCCCTGCGCCGTATCGCCGAGGGCGCGGCCATGATCCGCTCCAAGGGCGAGGCCGGCACCGGCAACGTCGTCGAGGCCGTGCGCCACCTGCGCCAGATCAAGAACGAGATCGCCAGGCTGCGCGGCTTCGACAACAACGAGCTGTACGCCGCCGCCAAGGACCTGCGCGCCCCGTACGAGCTGGTCAAGGAGGTCTCCGAGCTGGGCAAGCTGCCGGTGGTCCTCTTCTCGGCCGGCGGTGTCGCCACCCCCGCGGACGCCGCCCTGATGCGCCAGCTCGGCGCCGAGGGTGTCTTCGTCGGCTCCGGCATCTTCAAGTCGGGCGACCCGGCCGCGCGCGCCGCCGCCATCGTGAAGGCCACCACCTTCTACGACGACCCCAAGATCATCGCGGACGCGTCCCGCAACCTCGGCGAGGCCATGGTCGGCATCAACTGCGACACCCTGCCCGAGGCCGAGCGCTACGCGAACCGCGGCTGGTAGGGCACTCCGCAGATGAATGACACCCCTGTGATCGGCGTCCTGGCACTCCAGGGCGACGTACGGGAGCACCTGATCGCCCTGGCCTCGGCGGACGCCGTGGCCAGGCCGGTCCGGCGGCCCGAAGAGCTGGCGGAGGTGGACGGCCTGGTCATCCCCGGCGGCGAGTCCACCACCATCTCCAAGCTGGCCGTCCTCTTCGGTCTGATGGAGCCCCTACGCGCGCGCGTGCGCGCCGGTATGCCGGTCTACGGCAGCTGCGCGGGCATGATCATGCTCGCCGACAAGATCCTCGATCCGCGCTCGGAGCAGGAGACCTTCGGCGGCATCGACATGATCGTGCGCCGCAACGCCTTCGGGCGGCAGAACGAGTCCTTCGAGGCGGCCGTCGACATCGCGGGCATCGACGGCGACCCCGTGGAGGGCGTCTTCATCCGCGCCCCGTGGGTCGAGTCGGTCGGCGCGCGCGTCGAGGTGCTCGCCGAGCACGAGGGGCACATCGTCGCCGTACGCCAGGGCAGCGCCCTTGCCACGTCCTTCCACCCGGAACTGACGGGCGACCACCGCGTGCACGAGCTGTTCGTCGGGATGGTGCGGGGGAACGCGGGGGCGGGATCCTTGTAGGATCGCGGGTACCTCCCGGGCCCTTTCGATCCGGGGGCGTTCGTACAGGTTGGGTAACGCGAAGGAGACAGGCAGATGTCCGGCCACTCTAAATGGGCTACGACGAAGCACAAGAAGGCCGTGATTGACGCCAAGCGCGGCAAGCTCTTCGCGAAGATGATCAAGAACATCGAGGTCGCGGCCCGTACGGGCGGCGCCGACGTGTCCGGGAACCCGACCCTCTTCGACGCCATCCAGAAGGCCAAGAAGAGCTCGGTCCCGAACAAGAACATCGACTCCGCGGTCAAGCGCGGTGCCGGCCTCGAAGCCGGTGGCGCCGACTACGAGACGATCATGTACGAGGGCTACGGCCCGAACGGCGTCGCGGTGCTCATCGAGTGCCTCACCGACAACCGCAACCGCGCGGCATCGGACGTGCGCGTGGCGATGACCCGGAACGGCGGCTCCATGGCCGACCCGGGCTCCGTCTCGTACCTGTTCAACCGCAAGGGCGTCGTCGTCGTCCCCAAGGGCGAGGGCGAACTGTCCGAGGACGATGTCCTGGGCGCCGTCCTGGACGCCGGTGCCGAAGAGGTCAACGACCTCGGTGAGTCCTTCGAGGTCCTCTCCGAGGCCACCGACATGGTCGCGGTCCGCACCGCGCTCCAGGAGGCCGGCATCGAGTACGACTCGGCCGACGCCAACTTCGTCCCGACCATGCAGGTCGAGCTGGACGAGGAGGGCGCCCGGAAGATCTTCAAGCTCATCGACGCGCTCGAGGACAGCGACGACGTCCAGAACGTCTTCGCCAACTTCGACGTGAGCGACGAGGTCATGGAGAAGGTCGACGCGTAGCGCTGTCGCGAGCTGAGCAGTTCCGGCGGGCCGGGTGGGACACACGTCCACCGGCCCGCCGCTGTTGTCGGTGGCAGCGGATAGCCTGGCGTCAAGTCAAAGATCGCTGCCGCGACGAGGGGAGGGGCGCGCATGCGCGTACTGGGGGTGGACCCCGGGCTCACCCGGTGCGGTGTCGGCGTCGTCGACGGCGTGGCCGGACGCCCGCTGACCATGCGCGGAGTCGGTGTCGTCCGTACGCCCGCCGATGCCGAGCTCGGCCACCGACTGGTCGCCATCGAGCAGGGCATCGAGCAGTGGCTCGACGAGCACGACCCCGAAGTCCTCGCCGTGGAGCGGGTGTTCAGCCAGCACAACGTACGTACGGTGATGGGCACCGCCCAGGCCAGCGCCGTGGCCATGCTCTGCGCCTCGCGCCGCGGCATCCCCGTCGCCCTGCACACCCCCAGCGAGGTCAAGGCCGCCGTCACCGGCAGCGGCCGCGCCGACAAGGCGCAGGTCGGCGCGATGGTCACCCGCCTCCTGCGGCTGGACGCACCGCCCAAGCCCGCCGACGCCGCGGACGCCCTCGCGCTCGCCATCTGCCACATCTGGCGCGCCCCCGCGCAGAACCGCCTCCAGCAGGCAGTCGCCCAAAACCGCCTCCAGCAGGCCGCGGCCCTGCACGCCTCGAAGACCCCCGCGGCACCGTCAGCCCGTCCTGCACGCACAGCACGTCCAGCACAGAAAGGCCGTACCGCATGATCGCCTTCGTCAGCGGCCCCGTAGCCGCCCTCGCCCCCGATACCGCGGTGGTCGAGGTCGGCGGCATCGGCATGGCCGTCCAGTGCGCGCCGAACACGCTTTCCGCCCTGCGTGTCGGCCAGCAGGCCAAGCTCGCCACCTCCCTGGTCGTCAGGGAGGACTCCCTCACGTTGTACGGCTTCGCGGACGACGACGAGCGCCAGACCTTCGAGCTCCTGCAGACCGCGAGCGGCGTCGGGCCGCGCCTGGCCCAGGCCATGCTCGCCGTGCACAGCCCGGACGCCCTGCGCCGAGCGGTTGCCACCGGAGACGAGAAGGCCCTGACCGCGGTGCCGGGCATCGGCAAGAAGGGCGCCCAGAAGCTGCTTCTGGAGTACAAGGACCGCCTGGGCGCGCCCACCGGCACGGGCGGCCCCGCGATCGGCACCCCCGTCACCTCCGGCTGGAGCGACCAACTGCACGCGGCGCTCATCGGCCTCGGGTATGCGACGCGCGAGGCCGACGAAGCCGTCGCCGCCGTCACCCCGCAGGCCGAGGCGTCCGAGAAGCCGCAGGTGGGCCAGCTCCTCAAGGCCGCGCTCCAGACCCTGAACCGCGCCCGCTAGCGCCCCGGAAATATCCGCCACCCTCCCTGACCACCGGAACCACATCGCGAGGCGAGCTCATGAACTGGGACGAGACGACCGACGACGCGGCTGCCGCAACCGGCACGGCAGCCGAGCGCCTCGTCGGTGCGTCCGCCGACGGCGAGGACCAGGCGGTCGAGGCCGCCCTCCGCCCCAAGGACCTGGACGAGTTCATCGGCCAGGAGAAGGTCCGCGAACAGCTCGACCTGGTCCTGCGCGCGGCCAGGGCGCGCGGCGCCACCGCCGACCACGTCCTGCTCTCCGGCGCCCCCGGGCTCGGCAAGACCACCCTCTCCATGATCATCGCGGCCGAGATGGGCGCCCCGATCCGCATCACCAGCGGCCCCGCCATCCAGCACGCGGGCGACCTGGCCGCGATCCTCTCCTCCCTCCAGGAGGGAGAGGTCCTCTTCCTCGACGAGATCCACCGGATGTCCCGGCCCGCCGAAGAGATGCTCTACATGGCGATGGAGGACTTCCGCGTCGACGTCATCGTCGGCAAGGGCCCCGGCGCCACCGCCATTCCGCTGGAGCTGCCGCCCTTCACCCTGGTCGGCGCCACCACCCGCGCGGGCCTGCTGCCGCCGCCGCTGCGCGACCGCTTCGGCTTCACGGCGCACATGGAGTTCTACGAACCGGCCGAGCTCGAGCGCGTGATCCACCGCTCCGCACAACTGCTCGACGTGGCCATCGACCCGGACGGCGCCGCCGAAATCGCGGGACGCTCGCGCGGCACGCCCCGTATCGCCAACCGTCTGCTGCGCCGCGTACGGGACTATGCGCAGGTCAAGGCCGACGGAGAGATCAACAGGGACATCGCAGCCGCGGCCCTCAAGGTCTATGAGGTGGACGGCCGCGGACTCGACCGCCTCGACCGCGCGGTCCTGGAGGCCCTGCTCAAGCTCTTCGGCGGCGGACCCGTGGGTCTGTCGACGCTCGCGGTCGCGGTGGGGGAGGAGCGCGAGACGGTCGAGGAGGTCGCCGAGCCCTTCCTGGTGCGGGAGGGGCTGCTTGCGCGCACCCCGCGCGGCCGGGTCGGGACGCCCGCCGCATGGGCGCATCTCGGCCTTGTTCCGCCGCAGAAGGCGGGCGGAATCGGACAAGGGGACCTGTTCGGGGCGTGACGGCGCGCGTAGTGGAACGGTCAGGAACTGCGGTGCCATGCTGAGCGTTGTTCGTTAGGTGCGGACTCGCTTAGACTCCGCCGATGCCGCCCTTGTGGGCGGCGTGCCCACCCCCGTCCATCAGGCCGCTTACCTGCGCGGTCGTGCGAAGGAAACTCCGTCCCGTGAATATCGTGACCCTCCTCCCCTTCATCGTGCTCATCGGGGCCATGTTCCTGATGACGCGCTCCGCCAAGAAGAAGCAGCAGGCGGCCGCGCAGATGCGCAATGAGATGCAGCCCGGCACCGGCATCCGCACGATCGGTGGTATGTACGCCACCGTCAAGGAGGTTCACGACGACGCCGTCCTCCTTGAGGTGGCTCCTGGTGTGCACGCGTTCTACGCGAAGAACTCCGTGGGCGCCGTCCTCGAGGACGACGAGTACAACCGCATCGTTCACGGCACCAGTGCCGACCTGAAGTCGGACACCCCCGTCGTCCCGGACGACGCCTCCTCCCTGACCGGGACCGACGAGCCCGCCGCCGGCGCTTCCGACGACTCGCCCATCGACCTCGGCAAGAAGGACGCGGACAGCGCCCCCGAGGCCGACGACGCCGAGCCGAAGAAGACCGACGGCGAGTCCGACACGAAGTAGCCGCCACCGGGGTCCGTGGGGCGCGCCGCTCGCGCCGCCGCGGCCCCGCAGTGCGTGGGCTATGTGACGGGTCTCGACACCATTTCATGGCCGCCCAACCGGGGAACTCCCTGCTCAGCGATGGGGCAGTGCACCGGACGCGGGGCGGTTGGACAGGGAGAACGAGAAGGTGGCAGCACCTAAGAAGGGCCGAAGGCAGAGCGCCCCGGGCAAGCCGGGCCGCTCTTTGGTCTTCATCCTGATCGCCCTCGTGGCGCTCACCGGAGGGATGTTCCTCTCCGGGCACTCGACGCCTCGCCTCGGCATCGACCTCGCCGGCGGCACGAGCATCACGCTCCAGGCGAAGGACGAGCCGGGCCAGAAGAAGAGCGCGATCAACCCGACCAACATGAACACCGCGGTCAGCATCATCAACAACCGCGTCAACGGTCTGGGTGTGTCCGAGGCCGAGGTGCAGACCCAGGGCGAAGACAACATCATCGTCAACATCCCCAAGGGCACGAACGAGAAGCAGGCGCGCGAGCAGGTCGGCACGACCGCTCAGCTCTACTTCCGTCCCGTCCTGACGGTGGCCAGCGGTGAGCCCACCCCCGAGCCGTCCGCCAGTTCGTCCGGCAAGGACAAGGACAAGGGCGAAAAGGACACGCCGAAGGCGACGGACAAGGGCGACGACAAGACGTCCCCGACCCCGACCGCCTCGCCCACCTCTCAGGGCCGCGCCGTCACCGACGGCCTGAAGGCTGACGCCACCCCGACCCCGAAGGAATCGGACAAGGGCAGCGACAAGGACAAGGGGGCGCCGACGCCCACCCCGTCCGCCGACCCGGCGACCGCCGCCCTGCAGAAGAAGTTCACCGCGCTCGACTGCACCGACAAGGCGCAGCGCGGCAAGGCCGGCGACGGCGTCAAGGCGAGCGAGCAGACCATCGCCTGCGGCAAGAACAGCGCGGGCCAGTGGGAGAAGTACGTCCTCGGCCCGGCCGAACTGAACGGCAAGGACGTCGACGACGCCAAGGCGACGATCAACCAGCAGAGCGGTTCCTGGGTCGTCAACATGGAGTTCACGAGCGGCGGCTCGAAGAAGTTCTCCAAGACCACCAGCAAGCTCTCGCAGCAGCAGCAGCCGATGAACCAGTTCGCCATCGTCCTGGACGGCGAGGTGGCCTCGGCCCCCAGCGTCAACACGACGCTGAGCTCGAACGCCGAGATCTCCGGCAGCTTCACCCAGGAGTCGGCCCAGGACCTCGCCAACATCCTGTCGTACGGCGCACTGCCGCTCACCTTCCACGAGCAGAGCGTCACCACCGTCAGCCCGGCACTCGGCGGCGAGCAGCTGCACGCCGGTTTGATCGCCGGCGCCATCGGCCTCGCGCTCGTCATCGTCTACCTGGTGGTCTACTACCGCGGGCTCTCGCTGATCGCCATCGCGAGCCTCCTGGTCTCGGCCGCCCTGACGTACACCCTGATGACGCTGCTCGGCCCGGCCATCTCCTTCACCCTGAACCTCCCCGCGGTGTGTGGTGCGATCGTTGCCATCGGCATCACGGCGGACTCGTTCATCGTGTTCTTCGAACGCGTCAGGGACGAGGTCAGGGAGGGACGCACCCTGCGGCCCGCCGTCGAGCGCGCCTGGCCGCGTGCCCGGCGCACCATCCTGGTCTCCGACTTCGTGTCGTTCCTGGCCGCCGCGGTGCTCTTCATCGTCACCGTCGGCAAGGTCCAGGGCTTCGCGTTCACGCTCGGCCTGACCACGCTGCTCGACGTCGTGGTGGTCTTCTTCTTCACCAAGCCGCTGATGACCCTCATGGCCCGCAAGAAGTTCTTCGCGAACGGCCACAAGTGGTCCGGCCTCGACCCGAAGCGGCTCGGCGCCAAGCCCCCGCTGCGCCGCACCCGCCGTGCCACTGGTTCTGCCGCTGGCCCTGTCGACCCGAAGGAGGCCTGAGGTGTCGAAGCTCGGCAATCTCGGCGCCAGGCTCTACCGCGGTGAGGTCGGCTACGACTTCGTCGGCAAGCGCAAGATCTGGTACGGCATCTCGATCCTGATCACCATCACGGCCATCGTCGGCCTGGCGGTGCGCGGCCTGAACATGGGCATCGAGTTCGAGGGCGGTGCCGTCTTCACCACCCCGAAGACCAGCGTCTCGGTGGCGCAGGCGGAGAAGTACGCGGAAGACGCCTCCGGCCATGACGCGGTCGTCCAGGAGCTCGGCTCGGGCGGTCTGCGCATCCAGGTCGCCGGCGTGGACACCGCCAAGTCCGACCAGATCAAGGCTGATCTGGCCAAGGACATGGACATCAAGTCCGACGACATCAACGCCGACCTCGTGGGCCCCAGCTGGGGTGAGCAGATCAGCCAGAAGGCCTGGACGGGCCTGATCATCTTCATGGTCCTCGTGGTGATCTATCTGGCGATCGCCTTCGAGTGGCGCATGGCGGTCGCCGCGCTGATCGCCCTGATCCACGACATCACGATCACCGTCGGTGTGTACGCACTGGTGGGCTTCGAGGTCACCCAGGGCACGATCATCGGTCTGCTCACGATCCTCGGTTATTCGCTCTACGACACCGTGGTGGTCTTCGACAGCTTGAAGGAGCAGTCGAAGGACCTCACCAAGCAGACGCGGTGGACGTACAGCGAGGTCGCCAACCGCAGCATCAACAGCACCCTGGTGCGCTCGATCAACACCACGGTCGTCGCGCTCCTGCCGGTCGCCGGTCTGCTCTTCATCGGCGGCGGCTTCCTCGGGGCGGGCATGCTCAACGACATCTCGCTGTCGCTGTTCGTCGGCCTCGCGGCCGGTGCGTACTCCTCGATCTTCATCGCCACGCCGCTGGTCGCCGACCTCAAGGAGACCGAGCCGGCGATGAAGGCGCTCAAGAAGCGCGTCCTCGCCAAGCGTGCCGCTGCCGCGGCCAAGGGCGAGTCCGTGGAGAGCGCCCCGCAGGCCGAGGACGAGGAGCCGCAGGACGACGAGCCCGCGGGGGCCACCCCCGCAGGCGTCGTGGGCCCGCGCACACAGCCCGCCTCGCGGGGCCGGGGCCGCGGCCGTCCTTCGGGGAAGCGCCGATGAGCGAGCTCGCCGGCACGACTGAGCTGCTGCTCAGCCGCATCCGGGACGTTCCGGACTACCCCGAGCCCGGGGTGATGTTCAAGGACATCACCCCGCTGCTCGCGGACCCGGAGGCCTTCGCCGCACTCACCGGGGCCTTCGCGGACCTCGCCGTGCGGTACGGCGCCACGAAGATCGTCGGCCTGGAGGCCCGCGGCTTCATCCTGGGCGCCCCGGTGGCCCTGCGCGCCGGTCTTGGCTTCATCCCCGTACGCAAGGCGGGCAAGCTCCCCGGAGCGACGCTCGGCCAGACGTACGACCTGGAGTACGGCAGCGCCGAGATCGAGGTGCACGCCGAGGACCTCGCCGCCGATGACCGCGTCCTGGTCATCGACGACGTCCTGGCGACCGGCGGCACCGCCGAGGCGTCCCTGCGGCTGATCCGCCGTGCGGGCGCGCAGGTCGCCGGTGTGGCCGTCCTGATGGAGCTCGGCTTCCTCGGCGGGCGCGCCAAGCTGGAGACGGCCCTGGAGGGTGCACCGCTGGAGGCCCTTCTCACCGTCTGAGCAGCCACCACGCACCCCAGAGGCGGGCCCGGAGGAATCCGGTGCCCGCCTCTGGTGTTCTCCTCCCAGGGGCCTATCGTTCGCCGTGTGGAACCTCAGGCGCCCCTCCCGTAGTGACCAGTCTCACGAGCTGGGGGAGAGCCGAAGGTCCAGGATCGATACCATGGGCTCTTCGGGACCTGACCGGGGGACCCGGATCGCGCACGCACAGGGAGCGCCTCTTGCCAGACGAGTCCAAGGCACTCACCGCCGCCAAGGCCGCAGAGCAGGCCAAGGGCGCGGCGGCCTCCACTGCTGCGCCCGCGAAGAGCACAGCGCCCGCAGCGGGCGCGACGCCGGCGAAGCAGACGAGCACGCCCCCCAGCACCACATCCGCGTCGAGCACGTCCGGCGGGGGAGCGGGGCGCGAGCGCCCGGCCGCCGATCCTTCGCGGTCCAAGCCGCCCACCGAGGCCCGCGCCGGCAGCACGACCCCCACACCACGGCCCACCGCGGCCAAGAACGAGCGCTCCGGCTCCTCCAACCGCGTACGCGCCCGCCTGGCCCGCCTCGGCGTCCAGCGCTCCAACCCGTACAACCCGGTCCTGGAGCCGCTGCTGCGGATAGTGCGCAGCAACGACCCCAAGATCGAGACGGCGACGCTGCGCCAGATCGAGAAGGCCTACCAGGTCGCCGAGCGCTGGCACCGCGGCCAGAAGCGCAAGAGCGGCGACCCGTACATCACGCACCCGCTCGCCGTGACGACGATCCTCGCCGAGCTCGGCATGGACCCGGCCACCCTGATGGCGGGCCTCCTGCACGACACGGTCGAGGACACCGAGTACGGCCTGGACACCCTCAAGCGCGACTTCGGCGACCAGGTGGCCCTGCTCGTCGACGGCGTCACCAAGCTGGACAAGGTCAAGTTCGGCGAGGCCGCGCAGGCCGAGACCGTGCGCAAGATGGTCGTCGCCATGGCCAAGGACCCCCGCGTCCTGGTCATCAAGCTCGCCGACCGCCTGCACAACATGCGCACGATGCGCTATCTCAAGCGCGAGAAGCAGGAGAAGAAGGCCCGCGAGACGCTGGAGATCTACGCTCCGCTGGCGCACCGCCTGGGCATGAACACCATCAAGTGGGAGCTGGAGGACCTCGCCTTCGCGATCCTCTACCCCAAGATGTACGACGAGATCGTGCGCCTGGTCGCCGAGCGCGCCCCCAAGCGCGACGAGTACCTGGCCATAGTGACCGACGAGGTCCAGGCCGACCTGCGCGCGGCCCGCATCAAGGCCACCGTCACCGGCCGCCCGAAGCACTATTACTCCGTCTACCAGAAGATGATCGTCCGCGGCCGTGACTTCGCGGAGATCTACGACCTGGTGGGCATCCGTGTCCTCGTCGACACGGTCCGCGACTGCTACGCGGCGCTGGGCACCGTCCACGCCCGCTGGAACCCGGTTCCGGGGCGGTTCAAGGACTACATCGCGATGCCGAAGTTCAACATGTACCAGTCGCTGCACACGACGGTCATCGGCCCCAGCGGCAAGCCCGTCGAGCTCCAGATCCGTACGTTCGACATGCACCGCCGCGCCGAGTACGGCATCGCCGCGCACTGGAAGTACAAGCAGGAGCCGTCCGCCGGAGCCTCCAAGGTGCGCACCGACGTACCGAAGAAGGCCGGCGGCAAGGACGACCACCTCAACGACATGGCGTGGCTGCGCCAGCTCCTGGACTGGCAGAAGGAGACCGAGGACCCCAGCGAGTTCCTGGAGTCCCTGCGCTTCGACCTGTCGCGCAACGAAGTCTTCGTCTTCACGCCGAAGGGCGACGTCATAGCGCTCCCGGCGGGCGCCACCCCGGTCGACTTCTCGTACGCGGTGCACACCGAGGTGGGCCACCGCACGATAGGGGCGCGGGTCAACGGCCGTCTGGTGCCGCTCGAATCGACCCTCGACAACGGCGACCTGGTGGAGGTCTTCACCTCCAAGGCGGCGGGCGCGGGCCCGTCCCGCGACTGGCTCGGCTTCGTCAAGTCGCCGCGGGCGCGGAACAAGATCCGCGCGTGGTTCTCCAAGGAGCGCCGCGACGAGGCGATCGAGCAGGGCAAGGACGCCATCGCGCGGGCCATGCGCAAGCAGAACCTGCCGATCCAGCGGATCCTCACCGGCGACTCCCTGGTCACCCTCGCGCACGAGATGCGCTACCCCGACATCTCGTCGCTCTACGCGGCGATCGGCGAGGGCCATGTCACCGCGCAGTCCGTCGTGCAGAAGCTCGTGCAGGCGCTCGGCGGCGAGGAGGCCGCCAACGAGGACATCGCCGAGAGCACACCGCCCTCGCGCGGCCGCAGCAAGCGCCGCTCCAACGCCGACCCGGGCGTCGTCGTCAAGGGCGTCGACGACGTGTGGGTCAAGCTGGCCCGCTGCTGTACGCCGGTCCCCGGTGACCCGATCATCGGCTTCGTCACGCGCGGCAGCGGCGTATCGGTGCACCGCAGCGACTGCGTGAACATCGACTCGCTCTCCCGCGAGCCCGAGCGCATCCTCGAGGTCGAGTGGGCGCCCACCCAGTCCTCGGTCTTCCTGGTCGCCATCCAGGTCGAGGCCCTGGACCGCTCGCGCCTCCTGTCGGACGTCACGCGCATCCTCTCGGACCAGCACGTGAACATCCTGTCCGCGGCCGTCCAGACCTCCCGCGACCGGGTCGCCACCTCACGCTTCACCTTCGAGATGGGCGACCCCAAGCACCTGGGCCATGTGCTCAAGGCGGTCAGGGGTGTCGAGGGCGTGTACGACGTGTACAGGGTGACGTCGGCGCGCAGGCCGTAACCTAAGGGGGAGCGTGACGGGAGGGGCGTGATGAGTGAACCGCTGGCCGGCGGGACGTTGATCGGCGCTCGTTACCGGATCCTCGATCCCATCGGCCATGGTGGCATGGGGGAGGTCTACAAGGCCCGCGACGAGAGCCTCGACCGGCGGGTGGCCCTCAAGCTCATGTACGGCGGCAGCGGTCTGCCCGAGTTGGGGGAGCGTTTTCGTCGTGAGGCCCGGGCGCTCGCCCGTATCTCGCACCCCAACGCGGTGGCGGTGCACGACTTCGGGCTGCACGGGAACCGGCCGTACATCGTCATGGAGCTCCTCGAAGGGTTCGACCTGCAGGCCCTGACGCAACAGGGGCCGCTGCCTCCGCTGCTGGTCCGAGCGATTGCCGCAGGGATGTGCGAGGGTCTGCGGGCCGCGCACGAGGCAGGTGTGCTGCACCGGGACATCAAGCCGAGCAACGTCCATCTGACGCGCCAGGGTCGTGTGGTGCTGCAGGACTTCGGTATCGCCGCGATGCTGATCGGGGACACGTCGGACGCCACGCTGACACGCACCGGGCACATCATCGGCACCCCGCAGTTCATGCCGCCCGAGTCCGTACTCAGCGCTCCGGTGGGTCCGGCCGCCGACCTGTACTCGGTGGGCGCCTGCCTGTACGTGATGCTCGCAGGAGAGATGCCCTTCGCGAGCGACACTGCCTTCGCGGCGATGTACCGCATCGTCAACGAGGGCGTGCCGGACATCAGGAAGGCCGTTCCCGGCCTTCCGCCGGACCTGGCCGACCTCGTCATGGAACTCGTACGGTCCGCGGCCAGCGAACGGCCTACGGTCGACGAGACCATCGCACGCCTGAACTGCCCGCCGGACGCCGACGCGATGATCGCGAGCGTGGCCACGAGCGGGGTACGTGACCGTGCCCTGGCGGGCCTCCGCGACCAGGACGGCCTCGCGAGCCCCGGCGCCCTCCCGGGTACCGCGCGGCCCTCCCCGAGCTCCACCTACGTGGTGCCGGAGTTGGCCGCCGAGCAGGCTCAGAGAGCGGCTCCGAGCGCGACCCCGCCCGAGTACAGAGTTGCTCTGAGCCAGGTGACGCGCGAGCACATCCTGCGTGCGATGACCCCGGAGACCGCCCAGACGCGGTTGCGGGAGGCGGTCGGCCTGGTACTGCGCGGTGAACTTGCGGAAGCGGGCCAGCTCCTCTCAGCCGTTCACTCGGTGTGCGGCAGCACGCTGGGGGCGGGGCATCCGACGACCCTGGCGGCGCGCTACTGGCACGGTGTGTGCCTCTCCAGACTGGGTGCGGCAGGCGAGGCGCTGGCTGCGTTCGCCACGGTCTCCGAAGCCATGCCCCGAGCTGTCACGGCCCGGCGCGAACAGACCACGACCGACGGTGCCGCCCCAACGAGCGGCGACTCATGACGCACCGAGGATCAGCAAACGGGGGAGTGTTGCAGAGCATCCGAGCCACAGTCGAAACGGACGGCGACGTCGAGGAGGAGCTGCGCTCGCTGCTGCGCTGGCTCAGAGCCGACGAGGAGACGGGGCCGTACACCTACGGTGAGCTGGCTTCCTCGGTCGCCCCGGACCCGGAGCACATGGGTGCCCCCCCGTTGGACCTGATCTCGCTGACGGTCAGCGTCGCCCTGGGGGCCGGTCAGCTCGCCGTGGGCATCGCCCAGTGGCGGGGCGCGCGACCGGGAGCACCGAAAGTGACCCTGCACCGGGGGGACGTCCGGGTCGAAGTCCATGACGCCGACCCGGACACCGTGCTGCGCCTGACCGAAATGCTCGCCGAGGGCCGGGACGACGGCAGTGCCGGAGCTTCCTGACCCGACCGCGTCAGCAGCGGTCCTCATCGGCACCTCGGCCTACCGCCATCTTCCGCAGCTGCCGGCCGTCGAGAACAACACGGAGGACCTCGCGGACGCTCTCCAGGACCCCACGGTGTGGGGGCTTCCGCAGGCGCGCTGCCGCGTCGTGCCGAACCCCGTCACCCAGGCGGAACTGCTCGAACCGGTCTATGAGCTGGGGCGGCAGTCCAAGGACACCTTCCTCGTGTACTACTGCGGGCACGGGCTGCGCGACAGCGACTCCGCCGACCTGTACCTGGCGCTGCACGGATCACGCGAGGGCGCCGGCTATACGGCCACGGAGTACCGGCATCTGCGGTCCGCGCTGCGTGCTTCGCCGGCCCGGCGCAAGATCGTGATCCTCGACTGCTGCTTCAGCGGCCGGGCCACGCGCACCTTGGGCGCCACCGGCGACCTCGCGGCTCAGGCCGTGGTCGACGGAGCGTATGTGCTCACCGCCTCGCCCCGCGATCACGCCGCCCTCGCACCGGACGGCGAGCGTCACACCGCATTCACGGGGGAGCTCCTGAAGCTGCTGGTGGAGGGCGTGGCCGACGCACCGGACACGCTCGATCTGGAAACCCTGTACCGTGAACTCGACGCACGCCTGCGGTCCAAGAACCGCCCGAGTCCGCAGCGCAGCCAGGTCAACGACATCGGACGCCTGCCGTTGGTGCGCAACCGCGCCAGGGTCCCCCGCACCACGGCCGCCGGGCCCGTCATCGACATCGAAGTACAGGCCGCGCTCCTGGCCAGCGGGCTGCAACTGGCCAGGTTGCTCCGGTCCGTGGGGCGCAACCGGGATGCGCTGCCGATCCTGCGCATGATCCTGCAGGCTCGTGTGCCGGAGGCGGAGGGCGAGAGCGTCGCCGTTCATCTGGAGCTGGCCGAGCTGCTGACGGAGACGGGGCAGGACAGGGAAGCGATCGAGACCCTGGAGGCCGCGTTCCGGCAGACCCACAAGCGGTTCGGGCCCGAGGCGCTGACCGTGTGCCGCCGACTTGCCGAGCTGCTGCAGCAGGCGGGCAACCACCGCCAGGCCTGCGATGTGCTGCGGCACGCTCTGGACAGCATGGACGAGGATGTGACGCCCCCGGAGGGTTCCCGGTGAGGGGCGCCGTCCGGCCGGTCCGGCGGGACAAGAACGGCGAAGGGCCCCCGGCACTCGGAAGTAGTGCAGGGGGCCTTCGGAGCGAGCGGTCACATGCGCGCCGTCACGGATGAGCGCGCCGGCGCATCAACTCAGCCGCCGAACTCGTGCAGACCCTTCAGCGCCTGGTCGAGCAGCGCCTGGCGGCCGTCGAGCTCCCGCTGGAGCTTGTCCGCCTTGGCGTTGTTGCCCGCGGTACGCGCCTTCTCGATCTGGTCGACCAGCTTGTCCACGGCGGCCTGGAGCTGACCGGTCAGGCCCGCGGCACGCGCGCGTGCCTCAGGGTTCGTACGACGCCACTCGGCCTCTTCGGAGTCCTGGAGCGCCCGCTCCACGGCGTGCATCCGGCCCTCGACCTTCGGCCGGGCGTCACGCGGGACGTGGCCGATGGCCTCCCAGCGTTCGTTGAGCGTACGGAACGCCGCGCGCGCCGACTTGAGGTCCTTCACCGGGACGAGCTTCTCGGCCTCCTCGGCCAGCTCCTCCTTCAGCTTCAGGTTCTCCGTCTGCTCGGCGTCGCGCTCCGCGAAGACCGCGCTGCGCGCCGCGAAGAACACGTCCTGGGCGCCGCGGAAGCGGTTCCACAGGTCGTCCTCGTGCTCGCGCTGGGCGCGGCCCGCGGCCTTCCACTCGGTCATCAGGTCGCGGTAGCGCGCGGCCGTCGGACCCCAGTCCGTCGAGTTCGACAGGGCCTCGGCCTCGCCGACCAGCTTCTCCTTGGTCTTGCGGGCCTCTTCGCGCTGGGCGTCCAGCGAGGCGAAGTGGGCCTTGCGCCGCTTGGAGAACGCCGAGCGGGCATGCGAGAAGCGGTGCCACAGCTCGTCGTCCGACTTGCGGTCCAGGCGCGGCAGACCCTTCCAGGTGTCAACCAGGGCGCGCAGCCGCTCGCCCGCCGCCCGCCACTGCTCGCTCTGGGCGAGCTCCTCGGCCTCGACGACCAGCGCCTCCTTGGCGTGCCTCGCCTCGTCCGACTGCTTGGCCTTTTGGACCTTGCGCTCTTCGCGGCGCGCGTCGACGGTCTCGACGAGCTTGTCCAGACGCGTGCTCAGGGCGTCCAGATCGCCGACCGCGTGTGCCTCGTCCACCTGCTGGCGCAGGTGGTCGATGGCGGTCATGGCGTCCTTGGCCGACAGGTCGGTCGTCTTCACCCGGCGCTCGAGAAGTCCGATCTCGACGACCAGACCGTCGTACTTGCGCTCGAAGTAGGCAAGGGCCTCGTCAGGAGATCCCGCTTTCCACGAACCGACTTCGCGCTCACTGCCGTCGGCCTTGCGCACGTACACGGTCCCCGTCTCGTCGACGCGGCCCCACGGGTCGCTGCTCACAGCGCCTCCTCCACATGATGCCTGTGCAGGGCCCCCGGGCCCCCGGCATCGTCCACAGTTTCGTCTCCGCCAACATAGGCGACGCGCGGGGCGGCTGTCCGCATCCCGCGCGTCCGAAGTTTGCCTGTAGGCGGTCAGGATTTCGAGACGGTCGCCTTGTTGATGACGACCGTCGCATTCGGGGCGCCGTCGCCCTGCCCGGTGCTCTCACCGGCGTCGGCGATCTTCTTGAGCACCTTCATGCCGGAATCGGAAATGGTCCCGAACGGTGTGTAGTCGGGCGGGAGCTGACTGTCCTGGTAGACCAGGAAGAACTGGCTGCCGCCGGAGTCGCGGCCCGTCTTCTTCTCGGCGCTGTACCGGTTGGCCATCGCCACCGTGCCCGCCGGATACACGTTCCCCTTGAGCTTCTTGTCCTTGAGGTTCTCGTCCGGGATCGAGTAGCCGGGGGTGCCCTCGCCGGTGCCCTGCTGGTCGCCGCACTGCAGGACGTAGATGCCGCCCGCGGTGAGCCGGTGGCACTTGGTGTGGTCGAGGTAGCCCTTGTTCACCAGGAAGTTGAAGGAGTTGACCGTGTGCGGGGCCTTCGCCGCCGAGAGGTCGAGGCCGATGTCGCCGCAGGTGGTGCTCAGCTTCATCGCGTAGTCCGCCGACTTGTCGATCGTCATCGCCGGCTCCTTCTTGAAGCTGAGCGGCTTCACCTTGCCGCTCGCGGGCTTCTCACAGGGATCGGCCTTCTTGGTGGGGCTCGCGTTGACCTCGTCCTTCGGCTTGCCGTCGTCGTCGAAGGCGCCCGCCGCGTACGACACGGCTCCGCCTGTTACGACCACCGCGAGCGCCGAGGCGATCACTGCGTTGCGCATCCGCGCCCTGCGCCGTGCGGCCTCCCGGCGCTGCTGCTGCCGCAAGAACTTCTCCCGGGCGAGCTGACGCCGCCGCTGATCGCTGCTGACCACCGGGTTCTCTCTCCTCTGCGTGGATGACCGCTTCTGTTGTGCCCCGTACCGTATATGGGTTAGCTGTGGAATCGGGAGCGCCGGTAGGCTCTGATCTGCCGCGATCCTGCGCGGTCACCTCCGCCGGACGACGAACGAAGGACGATCGTGCTCATTGCCGGGTTTCCCGCCGGGGCCTGGGGGACCAACTGCTACGTGGTCGCCCCCGCCGCAGGCGAGGAGTGCGTGATCATCGACCCGGGCCACCAGGCCACCCAGGGAGTCGAGGACGCGCTCAAGAAGCATCGGCTCAAGCCCGTGGCGGTCGTCCTCACCCACGGCCACATCGACCATGTCGCCTCGGTCGTGCCGGTCTGCGGGGCGCACGACATGCCCGCGTGGATCCACCCCGACGACCGGTACATGATGAGCGACCCGGAGAAGGGCATAGGGCGTTCCTTCGGCGCGCAGCTGCTCGGTGAACTGACCGTGGGGGAGCCCTCCGACGTCAAGGAGCTGACCGACGGCGCCCGGCTGAAGCTCGCGGGCCTCGACTTCTCCGTCGCGCACGCGCCGGGGCATACGAAGGGGTCGGTGACGTTCCGGCTCCCCGAGTCGGCCGAGGTCCCCTCGGTGTTCTTCTCGGGCGACCTGCTCTTCGCCGGCTCCATCGGCCGCACCGACCTGCCCGGCGGATCGCAGGCCGAGATGTTCGAGTCGCTGGCGCGCGTGTGCCTGCCGCTCGACGACTCGACCGTGGTCCTGCCCGGTCACAACGAGCACACGACCATCGGCCGTGAGCGCGCCACCAACCCGTACCTGCGCCAGGTGGCCGCCGGCCAGGGAGCCGACGCTCCCCGACGAGGAATGTGACGAGAGAAAACCCGTGAGCACCTTCAAGGCCCCCAAGGGCACATACGACCTGCTGCCGCCTGACTCGGCGAAGTACCTGGCGGTGCGCGAGGCCATCGCCGCGCCGCTGCGCAACTCCGGCTACGGCTACGTCGAGACGCCCGGCTTCGAGAACGTCGAGCTGTTCTCGCGCGGCGTCGGCGAATCCACCGACATCGTCTCCAAGGAGATGTACGCCTTCGAGACCAAGGGCGGCGACCAGCTCGCCCTGCGCCCCGAGGGCACCGCCTCCGTGCTGCGCGCGGCCCTGGAGGCCAACCTGCACAAGGCGGGCAACCTCCCGGTCAAGCTCTGGTACTCCGGCTCGTACTACCGCTACGAGCGCCCGCAGAAGGGCCGCTACCGCCACTTCTCGCAGGTCGGCGCCGAGGCGATCGGCGCCGAGGACCCGGCGCTCGACGCCGAGCTGATCATCCTCGCGGACCAGGCGTACCGCGCCCTGGGCCTTCGGCAGTTCCGCATCCTGCTGAACTCCCTCGGCGACAAGGAGTGCCGCCCCGTCTACCGCGCCGCGCTGCAGGACTTCCTGCGCGGGCTCGACCTGGACGAGGAGACACGTCGACGTATCGACATCAACCCGCTGCGGGTCCTGGACGACAAGCGCGACGACGTCCAGAAGCAGCTGGTCGGCGCCCCGATGCTGCGCGACTACCTGTGCGACGGGTGCAAGGCGTACCACGAGCAGGTGCGTGAGCTCCTGACGGCGGAGGGCGTCGCCTACGAGGACGACCCGAAGCTGGTCCGCGGCCTGGACTACTACACCCGCACGACCTTCGAGTTCGTCCACGACGGCCTCGGCTCGCAGTCCGCGGTGGGCGGCGGCGGTCGCTACGACGGCCTGTCCGAGATGATCGGCGGCCCCTCGCTGCCCTCGGTCGGCTGGGCGCTCGGCGTGGACCGCACGGTCCTGGCCCTTGAGGCGGAGGGCGTGGAGCTCGAACTGCCCTCGGCGACCAGCGTGTTCGCGGTGCCGCTCGGCGACGAGGCCCGGCGGGTGCTGTTCTCCAAGGTGACGGAGCTGCGCAGGGCGGGCGTCGCGGCGGACTTCTCGTACGGCGGGAAGGGGCTCAAGGGAGCCATGAAGAACGCCAACCGCTCGGGCGCCCGGTACACCGTCGTCGCCGGCGAGCGCGACCTCGCCGAGGGCGTGGTTCAGCTCAAGGACATGGAGTCCGGCGAGCAGGACGCCGTCGCGGTCGACGAGATCGTGGACGTCCTGAAGGCCAAGCTGGCCTAGCCGTCACGCGGACGACAGCGGAGACGAGGGCCCCGGCGTGACGAACGCCCGGGGCCCTTCGTACGTACCTCCTTATGTCCATCGAACGGTGGACAGACGCGTGCGTGCGGCACAATGTCCGTGCCCGAAGGCCCCCACAAGCGACGGAACGGCGTGATGAGCAAGACGACCCCGGCAAGCGCAAGCCGCCCCTCCGATCACGATCGCGAGCGGGGCGGAACGGACGCGGACGCCCCGCGCGGTGTCGGCGGGAGCCGTGCGTTCGCGCTGCTTCTGGTGATCACGGGTGCGGCGGGGCTGCTCGCGGCGTGGGTCATCACGCTGGACAAGTTCAAGCTGCTCGAGGACCCGGACTTCACGCCGGGGTGCAGCCTCAATCCGGTGGTGTCCTGCGGCAACATCATGAAGAGCGAGCAGGCGTCGGTCTTCGGCTTCCCGAACCCGATGCTGGGCATCGCCGCCTACGCCGTCGTGACGTGCATCGGGATGAGTCTGCTGGGCCGGGCGCGCTTTCCGCGCTGGTACTGGCTGACGCTGAACGCGGGCACGCTGTTCGGGGTGGGTTTCTGCACGTGGCTCCAGTACCAGTCGCTGTACGAGATCAACTCGCTGTGCCTGTGGTGCTGCCTGGCCTGGGTCGCCACGATCGTCATGTTCTGGTACGTGACCTCGTTCAACGTCCGCAACGGCTTCCTGCCCGCGCCCACCTGGCTGCGCACGTTCTTCGGCGAGTTCACCTGGGTGCTTCCGGTGCTGCACGTCGGCATCATCGGCATGCTCATCCTCACGCGCTGGTGGGACTTCTGGACCAGCTGACGGTGCCGGACGGCTCCGGTCGACGACTCGTATCGAACTCCCGGGGAGGCAGCGGTGGGCAACGGATCGGCGGACGGAAGGCCGGGCGAGGGACGGTTCACGCGCCGCGTCACGATGCGCGGGCTCATCGCGTTCGGAGCCGCCGCGGTGACGGCGCCCGCCGCCCTGCTCTGGTCGACCCGGCAGGCGGCCGGTGACCGTACGACGACCGACGATCTCGGTGAAGGCGCGTTCGACGAGATGTACGAGGGCCGGCGCATCCGCGGGTCCAGAGCGTCCGCGGCCCATCAACACGAGGGCTCCGCCTGGGAGATCACCGTCGACGGCCGTCCGCTCCACCTCATGCGGCGCGCCGACGGCGGCTATCTGAGCATGATCGACCACTACCAGTCGTATCCGACGCCCCTCATCGCCACCCGCAGAGCAGTGGACGAACTCGGCCGCGGTCAGCAGCTGCGCCGCGACAACGCCTGATCACTGCCCCGCACATCGCACCGGAGGAGCGCCCCGAAGTGGTCCACACGCGCAAGAACCAGGCCCGGCTCACCCGCACCGAGAAGCGCCGCTTCGTCAACGCCCTGCTCGAACTCAAGCGCAAGGGCGAGTACGACGAGTTCGTCCGCACGCACATCGAGTACTACGTCTCCGACGGGGAGGCCGGGCTGCGGGTGGCCCATATGACGCCCTCCTTCCTGCCCTGGCACCGCAGGTTCCTCCTCGAATTCGAGCGGGCCCTGCAACGGGTGGACTCCTCGGTGACCGTCCCGTACTGGGACTGGACGGCGGACCGCAAGCCGAGCGCCTCGCTCTGGGGCAGCGGCCTCATGGGCGGCAACGGACGGCGCTCCGACCGGCAGGTCATGACCGGTCCGTTCGCCCGCAAGAACGGGCACTGGACCATCAAGGAAGGCGCGACGGGCGGTGACTTCCTCATGCGCGACTTCGGCCGCCCCGCCAACCCGATCGAGCTGCCCACCAAGGCGGAACTCGACCGGGCCATGCGCGACCCCGTCTACGACACACCGCCCTGGGACTCCACCTCCGCCAAGGGCTACCGCAACAAGCTGGAGGGATGGACGTCCGGCACCGGCAACGACAAGTGGCGCAACCACAACCGCGTCCACCGCTGGGTCGGCGGGCACATGCTCGGCGGCGCGTCGGTCAACGACCCCGTCTTCTGGCTGAACCACTCCTTCGTCGACCTGCTGTGGGACCGCTGGCAGGCCCGGCATCCGCGTTCCGCGCCCTACCTGCCCGACGAGCCGCCGGACGCGGACAACGGGCCGCTGCACGGTCGCATCGCCTCCCTGCACGAGCCGATGCCGCCGTGGGGCGCGAAACCGGACGAGCTGCTCGGCCATCGCGGCATCTACCGGTACGCGTAACGGGCGCCGGGCAACAGCCGGGCAACAGGTGACGGTCTGCCGCCGCGCACGGCAAAGCCCCCGGCGGTCAGTGACCGCCGGGGGCTTTCGCATGGGGGGATCAGCCGCCGTAGCCACCGGGGTTGCCGTGGTGGCCGCCGTGGTGGCCGCCGTGGTGGTTGCCGTCGCTGTTGACGCAGGTGTTGCCGAACGCCGGGTTCAGCAGACCGATGACGTCCACAGTGTTGCCGCACAGGTTGACCGGCACGTGGACCGGGACCTGGACGAGGTTGCCGGAAAGGACGCCGGGCGAGCCGACGGCCGCACCCTCGGCGCCCGCGTCCGCCATGGCCATTCCGGTGCCACTGAGCACCACGGCGCCCGTGCCGAGGGCAACAGCGGCTGCCTTCGCGATGCGAGACATCACGTTCTCCTTTGAATTGACGACTACCGCCGCACGTACGCGGCCGTACTGTCCCTTCAACGGCGCCACGGTCGCCAGGTAACGGCACTGATCGGTACATCATTGGTGAAATCGTCTGGAAGACCGTGTCCCGTGCTGTCCAGAGCCGTTGCGCAGCACATGATCTCAACACGACGTATGGCCGCTGCCTTCGCTCTCGCCGTCGGTGCCTCCGCCCTGGCCGCACCCGCCGCGAGCGCCGCCATCTCCCCCACCGACATGGTCGACTCCCTCGCGATGAGCGGGATTCCCGAGGAGCAGCAGGACGAACTGCCGACCGTGACCAGCCAGCTCAACGGGCTCAACGAGCTCCAGGAACTGAACCAGCTGCACCAGCTGACCGACATGGCCGCGCCGGTCATGGGGCTGCTGCCCGCGATCCAGCCGTAGCCGCCATTGCCGCACCCGCGCCGCGGACACGTACGCGCGCGGAGACAGGGCCGGACCCCCGGGGGTCCGGCCCTGCTTTTATTCCCGTGACCGCGCCGGGCAGGTCTCACTAGACTCGCCCCGCGCGCCGCGCCCCGCCGTCACACCGGTGGGCGCACGCCGGACCAGTCTTTGATCAGTCAGCCGAAACGAGGGGAGCCGGGCCATGCGTCACCGCACAGCAGTCCGTGCTCCCCGGTCGCGGTTCGACGTGATCCTGGTGTCTTCGCGTGTGCGGTGGCGGCTGCGCGGCCGTCACTGATCCTCCGCGGCGAACGCCGGACCGGCGCTCACTCATGCGCCGTCCCCTTCTCGAACCACGCCCGGAAATCGCGCTGCCCCGCCCCGCATCACACTCGAAAGGCCCCGGGCCGTGCGCACCAACACCAATCACCTGTCCGCCCGTACGTCCACCGACGTCCGGAATCTCGGCATCCTCGCCCATGTCGACGCCGGGAAGACCACCGTCACCGAACGGATCCTGTTCCTGACCGGCGCCACCCACAAGAGAGGTGAGGTCCATGACGGCACGACCGTCACCGACTTCGACGCGCAGGAACGCGACCGCGGGATCACCATCTTCGCCGCGGCCGTCAGCTGCGCCTGGGACGGCCACCGGATCAACCTGATCGACACTCCCGGTCACGTCGACTTCGCGGACGAGGTCGAGCGCTCGCTGCGGGTGCTCGACGGCGCGGTGGCGGTGTTCGACGCCGTGGCCGGGGTCGAACCGCAGAGCGAGTCGGTGTGGCGGCAGGCCGACCGGTACGGCGTGCCGCGGATCGCGTTCGTCAACAAGCTGGACCGGGCGGGCGCCGATCTCGACGCGGCGGTCGCGTCGATACGGGAGCGCCTGCACACGGTCCCGCTGGTGGTGCAGCTGCCGATCGGGCGGGAGAACGAGTTCACCGGCGTCGTGGATCTGCTGCGCATGCGTGCCCTGGTCTGGCACGCGGACCGGGACGGGGACGCGTACGCAAGTGGCACCTGCTCAAGTGGCACGTACGAAGTGGTCGCGATCCCCGAAGCCCTGCGCGAGCAGGCGCTGCGGCGGCGGCACATGCTGGAGGAGACGGTGGCGGAGCTGCACGCGGCGGCCATGGAGGAGTACTGCGCCACGTCGGCGCTCTCCACCCCGGTGCTGGCCTCGGCGCTGCGCGATCTCACGCTCGGCGGCGAGGGCACGGTGGTCCTGTGCGGGTCCGCCTACCGCAACCGGGGCATCGAGCCGCTCCTTGAGGCCGTCGTGTCGTACCTGCCGTCGCCGGTGGACGTCCCCGCGGTGCGCGGAACTGCGGTGCGCGGAACTGCGGTGCGCGGAACCACGGTGCACGGCACCGCGGGCGACGCCGTGCAGGAGCGTCCGGCCGACCCCGCGGCGCCGTTCGCCGGGCTTGCCTTCAAGGTGAACGCGACGGCGACGGGACGCCTCACGTATGTGCGCGTCTACTCGGGAACGATCACGAAGGGAGACACGGTGATGGACGCGGGCACGGGCCGCACCGAACGGATCGGCCGCATCCTGCGCGTGCAGGCCGACCGCCACGCGGAACTGGACCGGGCGACCGCCGGGGACATCGTCGCCGTGGTCGGCCTGAAGACGGCCCGGGCGGGCACGACGCTGTGCTCTCCCGTGGCGCCGCTGGTACTCGAACCGCCCGCGGTGGCGGCAGCGGTGGTCTCGGTGGCGGTGGAGGCGCACCGGACCGTGGACACGGGCCGGCTGTCGTCGGCGCTCGCACGCCTGGTCGAGGAGGACCCTTCGCTGGCGGTACGGGTTGACCGCGAGACGGGTCAGACGGTCCTGTCCGGCATGGGCGAACTGCATCTGGAGGTCGCCGTGGAGAAGGTCCGCCGCGCCCACGGCATCGAGATCGGCGTCGGCCGCCCGCAGGTTTCGTACCGCGAAACGGTCGTCCGGGGGGTGTCGGGTCTGGTGTACCGGCACGTGAAACAGGACGGCGGCGCGGGCCAGTTCGCGCATGTGGTCGTCGACGTCGAGCCTTTGGAGGAACACACGTTCGCTTTCACCTCCACGGTCACCGGGGGCCGCGTCCCGCAGGAGTACGTCCGCGCGGTGGAAGCCGGTTGCCGTGACGCGCTCGCCGAGGGTCCGCTCGGCGGCCATCCGGTGACGGGGCTGCGGATCACGCTGACCGATGGGTCGACGCACCCCAAGGACTCCTCGGAGATGGCGTTCCGTACGGCGGGCAGATTCGCGCTGCGCACGGCTCTGCGGGAATCCGTCATGCAACTCCTCGAACCAGTGGTGGAGTTGACGGCCACGGTCCCGGACGACGCGGTCGGCGGCGTGCTCGGCGATCTGGCGGCACGCCGCGGGCGGGTCACCGACTCGACCACGCGTTCCGGCACGGCAGTGATCACGGCGACGGTCCCGCTCGCGGAACTCTTCGGCTACGCGTCCCGCCTGCGCAGCCGTACGCAGGGCCGGGGCACGTTCACCACGCGGCCGATGGGTTACGCGGCGGTTCCGGCCGGGGTCGCGGTCCGGTAGGCGGGCCGAGGGGTGGACCCCGCGCTCCGGGGCGGGGTCCACCTCCGTTCTCCTGTGCCTGAGCGGGCCTACCCCCGTCCTTCGACCAGGCCCGACTCCCAGGCCCAGGCGGCGATTTCCACGCGGTTGCGGGCGGACAGTTTGATCTGCACGTTGGCGAGATGCGTCTTCACCGTGCCCACGGAGATGACCAGTTCGCCCGCGATCTCGGCGTTGGTCAGCCCTCTGGCCACGAGGCGCACCAGGTCCTTCTCCCGTTCGGAGAGCGCGGTGTGCGGCTCCTTGGGCGCGGGTGCGGCGCTGTTGAGGCGCCGCAGCAGCCGGACGGTGATGGCCGGGCTCACCAGCGCCTCGCCGGAGGCGGCCGCCCTAATCGCCTCGACGAGCAGGGCGGGTCCTGAGTCCTTGATCAGGAAGCCGGACGCGCCTTCGCCCAGGGCGCGCTGGACGTACTCGTCGTCGTCGAACGTCGTGACCACGACGACCTTCGGGGGATTCACGGTGCCGGGCCGAGTCAGCCTGCGCAGCGCCTCAAGGCCGTCCATGCGCGGCATACGGATGTCCATGAGGACCACGTCGGGCCGGTGGCGCTCGGCGAGTTCCACGGCGTGCACCCCGTCCACGGCCTCCCCGACGACGTCGATGTCGTCCTCCGCGCCGAGGATCATCGTGAACCCGGCACGGACCATGGCCTGGTCGTCGGCGATCAGGACGCGGATCGTCATGACGCCGCCTTCGCCGGAGAAGCCGGGGACGGGGAGGGGGGCTGGGATGGGGACGGGGGCACGGGGAGCGTCGCCTCGACGCCCCAGCCGCCGGACGTCACCGGGCCCGCCTGGATGCTTCCGCCGATCAGGCCGACCCGTTCGGCCAGGCCCTTGAGCCCGAAGCCGCTGGAGGATCCGTGGCGCTGCCGTCCGTCGTCGCTGACCCGTACGGTGAGCCGGTCTCGCGAGCGGTGCACGCTCACCCGTACCTCGGTGCATCCGTGGGCGTGCTTGCGTACGTTGGTGAGGGCCTCCATCACCACCCGGTGCGCGGTGGTGGTCACCTCCACCGGCAGATCGTCGAAGGTTCCTTCCAGGTCAAGGCCGGCCCGGGCGCCGCCGACTGCCGAGAACTCCTCGACCAGCGTGCGCACTTCGGCGATGCCCGACAGCGGCGTCAGTGCCACTTCTCCTTCGGCGTCGCGCAGCATCCCCACCATGTGCCGCATGGAGGTCAGCGCCTCCGAACCGGCCTGTTCGATGCGTTGCAGCGCGGGCGGCACCAGTTCGGGCTTCCGGCCCGCGATCGCCCGGGCTCCCTGCGCCTGTACGACGATGCCCGTCACGTGGTGGGCGACGAAGTCGTGCAGGTCCCTGGCGAACTCCGTCCGCTGCTCCAGGCGGAGGGCCGCGGCCTGCCGCCGCCGGTCCGCCAGGAGCAGACGCATCCCGAGGCCGATGCCCAGCGCGGTGACGGCTGCCAGGGCCCAGAGCAGCGCCATGATGATGGTGGACTGCCGCGTCGCGGTCGACACCGGCCGCACGACGATCGCCATGCCGAGCAGGGGGACGGCGAGCGCCGCCCACGACGGCTTGCCCCGCCGGGCCACCACCAGCAGGAGCCACGTCAGCGCCGCGAGCTCGGCGAATCCCATCGCAAGGCCGCTCGCCCGCATCTCCAGGTGCATCCAGAACGACACACACAGCGATACGCCCGCGAGTACGCAGGCGGCCACCGGCAGTGCCCTGCCGTCGAGCCGGGGCGAAACGGCGACGGCGCCGACGGCCAGCAGAGCGCCGATCAGCTTGCCGGGTCCGTAAGCCCCGATGTAGTAGAGACCGCCCACCGAGTCGAGCACGACGAGACCGACCAGGCCCCCGAACAGCAGCAGCCACAGCGATGCGGGCAGTTGCCGCGAAAGGCCCTTCCCGTCCATGGCCCCGTCCGTGGCCCTGTCCGCGGCTGTGGCTGTGGCCGCTTTTTTGGCCGCCTCCAGCATCTCTCTCACCATCCCTATCGCGGACCAGCCGAAAGTCGGAGCCGGCCGCGCATGATCTGTCTTTCGCCCGATCCGCCGCAAGGCGCGGCAGAGGAGAGTCGTATCCACCGGGCGGCGCTCGCCCCTCAGCGCACGACTCATCCTTCATCGCACGAGGAGCATGTCATGGCCACGGCCGACGTCACCCGGGCGGGGATTTCCGCACGCCGATAGGGGCGACCGGACCGTTTCCCGGCAACGACCGCCGCTCCCCCACGCACACGGCGGCGTCCCCTCCACACGTCCACACGCACAGGAGCCACAGATGCACGACGCAGAGACGCACCCCGGCAGCGGTCCCGGGTTCGGGGCCCCCGCCGGAGGGTTCGGGGCCGCTGCCGGAGGGTTCGGGCCGCCCCCCGAAGGGTTCGGGCCCCCCGTCGGCGGCGCGTCCCCCGTCGGCGGCGTGTCCTCCGTCGTGGGCGAGGCTGCCATCGAGGCGTACGGAGTCGGCAAGCAGTACCGGCGCGGCTGGGCGCTTCGGGACGTTTCCTTCCGGCTGCCGCGAGGGCGGGTGTGCGGCCTCGTCGGCCCCAACGGCGCGGGCAAGAGCACGCTGATGGGCCTCGCCACCAACATGATCCGGCCGTCGGCCGGCGAGCTGCGCGTGTTCGGCGCGGAACCGGGGTCGACGGAGGCAGTCCTGCGTACCGCGTTCCTGACCCAGGAGAAGCCGCTGTTCAAGCGCTTCACCGTGGCCGAGACCCTGCGTCTGGGCCGCGAGCTCAATCCCCACTGGGACCAGGCGGTCGCGGAGGGCATCGTCGACGCGGGCAATGTGCCGATGAAGGCGAAGATCGGCACGCTGTCCGGCGGTCAGCGCACCCGAGTCGCCTTCGCCCTGGCCTTCGGAAAGCGCCCCGACCTGCTCATCCTCGACGAGCCGATGTCCGATCTGGACCCGCTGGTCCGCCGCGAGCTGATGGCCGTGCTGAAGGCGGAGGCCGCCCAGCACGGCACGACGGTCCTGGTGTCCTCGCACATGCTCGCCGAGCTCGAGCACATCTGCGACTACCTCGTCGTCATCGCGAACGGCACCCTGCGTCTGGCGGGCGAGGTGAACGAGCTGCGCTCCGCACACGCCCTGTTCGCCACCCCGGCCAACGGCGCGCACCCCGCCGTCGCACCGCACACGGTCGTCGAGACCCACGGCCCCGGCGACGGCAGGCCCGGCGTCCTGGTGCGGCTGAGCGGACCGATCCAGTACGGCGGTCCGGCCGAGCCCCCCACCCTCGAGGAGCTGCTGCTCGCCTATCTGCGGTGGCCCGACGCGCCCCCGCTGATCGCCCCCGGCGCCCGGGTCGGCGACATCCACGACATCATCACCCGCGACCGTCAGAAGGCTGTGACCGCATGAGCACCCTCACTCACGACCCGGCAGCCCGCACGGCGCCCGCCGGAAACTCGCAGGACGCACGGGGCTCCCGGCAGACCGGCCCGCGGCCCCGGCTCAGCGGTACGGCCTGGCTCGTCTGGCGCCAGCACCGCGCCGCGTTCTGGACCATCATCGCCGGCACCGTTGTGGGCGTGATCGTCATGGTCGTCCTGCGCGGGCAGATGACGGATTACCTGAGCACCCTGGAACCGACCCAGAAGAAGCCCGGCAGCGCGCCGCCCGAATTCGAGAAGTACGGCGACGTGATGACCGACATCGGGGGCTACCTCAGCTACTTCCCCATCCTGGCAGGCGTCCTCCTCGGTGCCCCGTTCGTCGCGGGCGACCTGGAGTCCGGCACCGCCAAGCTGGTGACCTCGCAGTCCGTCAGCCGACTGCGCTGGCTCAGCATGAAGCTCGCCATGCCGGCCGCGCTGGTCGCCCTGTCCACCGGCGTGCTCGGGGCCGTCTTCCACTGGTGGTGGAGCCCGGTCAAGGGGCTTGTCACGCAGGCGGATTGGAGCAGCAGCTCGATCTTCGACGTCACGGGGATGATGCCGGTCGCCTACGCCCTGCTCACGTTCACCCTGGGCGTGGCGGTCGGCCTGCTCCTGCGCCGCACGCTGGTGTCGATGGTGGTCACGCTAGGCATCGTCGTGGCGATCGCGTTCGTCTGGGGCGAGCTGCGGTCGAGCCTGGGGCACATCATGACGGTCAGCACCCACCAGGGCGTCGGCCCCGGTGCCAGGCAGCCGGAGCTGCCCGACCTGGCCATCCAGCAGGGACAGGGCACCTACTTCCTCACCGGCTCGGGCGACCGCCTGGACTGGATGACCTGCGTCGACAAGATGGACAACGACAAGGCACACACGGCCTGCCTGGAGTCCAAGAACGTCGTCGGCTGGTCCATGGACTACCTCCCCTTCGACCAGATGGCCACGATGCAGTGGCTCGGAACAGCCATCATGCTCACCACCACCGCCACCATCGTCACCTTCATCGTCATCTGGGGCCGCAAGCGCCTGCTGTGACCAACGGCTCCCCCACGCCAGAAAGGGCCCACCCCGGAGGGGCGGGCCCTTTCGACGCTATCCGCTCAGACGTTGAAGCGGAACTCCACCACATCCCCGTCCTGCATCACATACTCCTTGCCCTCCATGCGCGCCTTGCCCTTGGCGCGGGCCTCCGTGACCGAACCCGTTTCCACCAGGTCTTCGAAGGAGATGACCTCCGCCTTGATGAAGCCCTTCTGGAAGTCCGTGTGGATCACGCCGGCCGCCTCGGGGGCCGTGGCGCCCTGGGGGATCGTCCAGGCGCGGGATTCCTTCGGGCCTGCCGTGAGGTACGTCTGGAGGCCCAGGGTGCGGAAGCCGACGTGGGCGAGGGTGGCCAGGCCGGGCTCCTCCTGGCCCACCGACTGGAGGAGCTCCAGGGCCTCGTCCTCGTCGAGCTCCACGAGCTCCGACTCCAGCTTGGCGTTGAGGAAGATCGCCTCCGCGGGGGCGACCAGCGCGCTCTGGGCCGCCTTGAAGTCGTCGTCCGTCAGCTCGTCCTCGTCCACGTTGAAGACGTAGAGGAAGGGCTTCGTGGTGAGGAGGTGCAGGTCGTGGAGGAGTTCCTCCTTGCCCGAGCCCTGGACGATGCCCGCCGAGAAGAGCGTGTCGCCCTTCTCCAGGATCGCCTGGGCCTCCTCGACCGCCTTCACCTTCGGGGCGATGTCCTTCTTGATGCGCGATTCCTTCTGGAGGCGCGGGAGGACCTTCTCGATCGTCTGGAGGTCCGCGAGGATCAGCTCCGTGTTGATCGTCTCGATGTCGTCCTTGGGCGAGACCTTGCCGTCCACGTGCACGACGTTCTCGTCCTTGAAGGCACGGATGACCTGGCAGATCGCATCCGACTCACGGATGTTCGCGAGGAACTTGTTGCCCAGGCCCTCGCCCTCGCTCGCGCCGCGCACGATGCCCGCGATGTCGACGAAGTCGACCGTGGCGGGCAGGACCTTCTGCGAGGAAAAGATCTCGGCCAACTTCGTCAGGCGGGGGTCCGGGACTCCCACCACGCCGACGTTCGGCTCGATCGTGGCGAACGGATAGTTGGCCGCAAGCACGTCGTTCTTGGTCAGGGCGTTGAACAGGGTCGACTTGCCGACATTGGGCAGACCGACGATTCCGATCGTGAGCGACACGTTGCGACTTCCCGTACGTGAGGGCTGTGGGTGGACGGCCCGGAGGGCCGGACTGACCTTGGGGCGATCCCCCAGTCTACGGCGTGCGGGCCACGCCCTCGTCGACGTATCGCTCTCCTATCGAACGCATGGCCAAGGTCGGCCAAAGGGCGTGTCCCATGCCGGATTATCGGTATGGCTCGACCTAGGTTGGTCCGGTGGAGCAACACAGGACGCGTCCCCCTCAGCCTCCGGCCCGGCCGCGACGCACCGCACCCCTGCCCCCGCAGGGCAGGCCCGGGCCCTCGCAGGGCAGGCCCGCCGAATCGGCGGCGGTTTACCGTGCCGCCTCGCGCCCCCGCCGCCCCGTACCGCCCTTCATCCGCAAGCTGCGCGCGCTGCCGCTCTACCGCTCACTGCGCGCCATGCCGAACCCCCGCCTCACCGGGCTCGGCAGCGGGCTCTTCTGCGCCGCCGTGATGTTCCTGCTCGCCTGTCTGCTGTGGCTGCTCTTCGGCGGTTCGATCGTCGCGTACGGGGTGCTCTTCCTGCCGGTGAGCGCACTGACCGCGCTGTGGGTGCGCCCCGCCGACCTGGTGACCGCGCCGGTGGCCGTGCCGATCGCGTTCGCCGTCGGGCTGCTGCCGATCTCGGACAGCAGCGGGGGCCTCGGCGGTCACCTGATGGGGCTCATCACGTCCCTCGCGCTGCACGCGGGCTGGCTGTACGGGGGGACGCTGGTCGCCGGTCTCATCGTGACCGTGCGCCGGATCAAGCTCCTGACGCAGCGGCGGCGGGCGCGGGCCGTCGGGGCCGGGGCGGCTCCCGCCGGGCCGCGGGGGGCCAGGGGGCGGATTCCCAGCGCCCAGCGGCGCACTCCCGCCGAGTAGGAAGCCCCGTCGCTACGGCTACGCCTTCTTGGCCGCCTCCGCCGCCGCCATCGCCGCGCCCACGATGCCCGCGTTGTTCTGGAGCTGCGCCGGGACCAGCTCGGCCCTGATGCCCTTGACCAGCGGCAGGAACTTGTGGGACTTGCGGCTCACTCCGCCGCCGATGATGAAGAGCTCTGGCGAGAACAGCATCTCCACGTGCGCCAGATACTTCTGGACGCGGTGCGCCCAGTGCTCCCAGCTGAGGTCCTCGTCCTCCTTGGCCTTGGACGAGGCGCGCTTCTCCGCGTCGTGCCCGTGCAGCTCCAGGTGGCCGAGCTCGGTGTTCGCGACGAGGCGGCCGCCGGTGAACAGGGCGCTGCCGATGCCGGTGCCGAGGGTGAGCAGGATGACCGTGCCCTTGCGGCCGCGGCCCGCGCCGAAGTGCATCTCGGCCACGCCCGCCGCGTCCGCGTCGTTCAGCACCGTGACCGGGGCGTCGCCGCCGAGCCGGTCCGCGATCAGGCCCTCGATGTTCGTGCCGATCCAGCTCTTGTCCACGTTGGCGGCCGTCCGTGCGGTGCCGCCCGTGATCACGCCGGGGAACGTGGCGCCGACGGGACCCGTCCAGCCGAAGTGCTCGACGACCTCGCGCACCTTGTCGGCCACGCCGTCGGGCGTGGCCGGCTGCGGGGTGAGCACCTTGTGCCGCTCTTTTGCCAGGTCACCACGGTCCAGGTCCACGGGAGCGCCCTTGATCCCGGAACCGCCGATGTCCACACCGAAGATCTGCATGAGACCCACCGTACGGCCAGCACCTGACCTCTGCAGTTACTTCTGGGACAGCTCAGCGGCCTCGGCACGCAGGTCGCGGCGGAGCTCCTTGGGCAGCGAGAAGGTGATCGACTCGTCGGCCGTCTTCACCGTCTCCACGTCCCCGTACCCCCGCTCGGCCAGCCATTCGATGACGCCGTCGACCAGTACGTCGGGAACGGACGCACCCGAGGTGAGGCCGACCGTGCTCACGCCTTCGAGCCACGCCTCGTCGATCTCCTCGGCGTTGTCGACGAGGTGCGACGCGGGCGCGCCCGCGTCGAGGGCGACCTCGACCATGCGGATCGAGTTCGAGGAGTTCTTGGAGCCGACGACGATGACGAGCTCGGCGTCCTCCGCCAGCTTCTTCACCGCGATCTGGCGGTTCTGCGTGGCGTAGCAGATGTCGTCGCTCGGCGGGGAGAGCAGGTTGGGGAACTTGCCCTTGAGGGCGTCGACCGTCTCCATGGTCTCGTCGACCGAGAGCGTGGTCTGGGAGAGCCAGACGACCTTGTCGGGGTCGCGGACCTCTACGTTCGCCACGTCGTCGGGGCCGTCGACGAGCGTGATGTGCTCGGGCGCCTCGCCGGACGTGCCGATGACCTCCTCGTGGCCCTCGTGGCCGATCAGGAGGATGTCGAAGTCGTCCTTGGCATAGCGGACGGCTTCCTTGTGGACCTTCGTGACCAGGGGGCACGTCGCGTCGATCGTCGCCAGTTTCCGCTCGGCGGCCTCCGCGTGGACCGTCGGGGCCACGCCGTGCGCGGAGAACATGACGATGGAGCCCTCGGGGACCTCGGCCGTCTGGTCGACGAAGATCGCGCCCTTCTTCTCCAGGGTCTGCACCACGTACTTGTTGTGAACGATCTCGTGGCGGACGTAGATCGGAGACCCGTACTGCTCAAGGGCCTTCTCGACGGCGATCACGGCACGGTCCACACCCGCGCAATAGCCGCGGGGGGCGGCGAGCAGGACTCGGCGGGCAGGAGTCGAAGCAGTCATACCCCCCATCGTAAGGCCGAGCCCAGCGCGTCAAAGATCGCCTTCTTGGGGAGACTGAAGGCCTGCGTTCACTTACGGAGGCATGATGTCCGGTTACTCCGGCGACTCAGACACGACGGCCGGTGGCGCCTATCCCGGCACCACCGCCGAAGGCGACGGCCTGCGGCGCAGTCTCGGCTTCCGTGACCTCGTCGTCTACGGGCTGCTGTTCATCGCCCCGATGGCACCGGTCGGCGTCTTCGGGACGCTCGACGCCAAGTCGCACGGCGCGGTGGCACTCGTCTACATCATCGCCACGATCGCGATGGCGTTCACCGCTTTCAGCTACGCCCAGATGGTGAAGGTGGCCCCCCGCGCGGGCTCCGTCTTCGCC